>JAITIS010000059.1 GCA_031279305.1 Candidatus Margulisiibacteriota bacterium
AAGAAATAATCGGCGCGCTCAGCGTGGACAAAGTTTTTCAGAAAAACACCCCGTTAGACGAAGACGTGCGTTTTTTAACCATCCTCTCCTCGATGCTCGGCCAAGCCGTGAAAATCAACCGCGCCATCAACGAGGAGCGCGACAAACTGCGCGCCGAGGCCGAAAAACTGCGCTCCCAGCTCAGCGAAAAATTTAATTTCACCAATATCATCGGCAACAGCAGCCAGATGCACGAAGTCTATGTGCAGATCCATCAGGCCTCCAAAGGCAATGCCTCGATACTCATCCGCGGCGAGTCCGGCACCGGCAAAGAACTGGTCGCCAACGCCATACACTATAACTCGATCCGCGCCCAGAAGCCTTTTGTCAAAGTAAACTGCGCTGCTATCCCGGCGGAGCTGATCGAGGCCGAGCTTTTCGGCTACGAAAAAGGCGCGTTCACCGGCGCCTACCAGCAGAAAAAAGGCAAATTTGAGCTGGCGCACGGCGGCACGATATTTCTGGATGAGATCGGCGATCTGTCTATGCCCACGCAGGTCAAGCTCCTGCGCGTCCTGCAGGAAAAAGAATTTGAGCGTGTCGGGGGCTTAGAAACCATCAAGGCTAATTTCCGCCTCGTCTCCGCCACCAACAAAAATCTGGAGACGATGATCAAAGAAGGCGTCTTCCGCGAAGACCTGTACTACCGGCTCAATGTTTTCAGCATTTTTCTGCCGCCCCTGCGCGAGCGCCGGACGGATATCCTGCTGCTGGCGGAATATTTCCTCAAAACCTACTCCGAGGAAAACAACAAAAAAATCACCCGCATCTCCACGCCGGCTATCGATATGATGATGAGCTATCACTGGCCGGGCAATGTGCGTGAGCTGGAAAACTGCGTCGAGCGCGCGGTGCTGGTCTGCGACAGCGACACTATACACGGCCATCATCTGCCGCCTTCCCTGCAGATCAATAGCGGCACCGGGAAGAATGAGGAGCTGCCTTTCGAGGAGCGCGTCGCGCGCTATGAAAAAGACTTGATCATCGACTCGCTCAAAGCCACCCGCGGCAATGTCAGCAAGGCCGCCGAAATGCTCAAGACCACCGTGCGCATCGTCGGCTACAAAATGAAGCAGTACCAGATAGATTACAAGGCGTTCAGAGCGTGAGAACAGATATTCCGTAGACTTAATATCTAAAATGTATATTTTTCTGCTAGAGGCGTTCCGGTAAAGGTATTTTTATGACTTGTAACTGTTACTTTACCGAATAAATCACTTGGCGCTTCAGTTAAATCCTTACAGTTATAAAATGTATAATCAAAATCATTTTTGGAATTTTCAGGAAACATAGTTAATATTCTCTTTAGTTTATAATATTTATTTGATGGATGCTCAGCACCAGTATTAGTAATGCCAAACCCAAACGATTCTAACCAATTTTCTTCAGAGATAGGGACAATAGGAACTATAACTATAGTGTAGTCAGTATTTAGAGCATAGCCATCAAGTAAAATACCGTTATAGTCTATGCCCACAGAAGTTTTCTCTGCATTTTTTACGGCGCCATTGCCTGAATATATTTTCCATTTATAATTTGTACCACCGGATGTCGGTACATAAAATTGACCATCTTTATCAGAATTTACCACAAACGCAAACCCATCTGCCGGTATATTTATCTCTATATTGATATTGGCAGATTTTTCCCCATATTTGTTATTCACAGTCACAGTAATAACACGTGTTCCTAGCTGGGTTAGCTCCGCGTTTTCATCTTGGCTGATAGTATAAGTTTGTTCCGACCTGTCGCCGTTATTATAAATACCCGTAACAGTAAAATCGGTTTTCTTAATTCTATCGCCTAGAAAATATTTTTTGGCATTTAACACAGTGATTGAATTTAATTTTATTTCTTTGACTTTGATAGCAAAGCAGGCGCTTTTGCCATCCAGATTAACATCTATACGAAAATTTTCATCAGGTGTGTCTAACTTTACAGACAGGCCATAATCCACATTATTATCTTTTCTGCTATCGTTATAAATTTTTCGTATCTGTAATGTCGTATTCAGTGTTTCATCCTGCCAGTATTCAGGCTGGGCAGGGTTGCCGACAATTTCAATGCGCTCAAGGACTATCGCGTTAACTTTAATGTTAAAAACATATGCGCAATTAGCGGTGGAAACAGTGACATAATAATTGTCAGACGCAACCAGAGCAACCGGAACAAAATTAAAATTCGTTAATATTTCCTCGCGGTCATTGTCATATACACCGGTCACCGCAATATCTTCAGCGCTTAACGCGTCTCCTTCGTAATAAACCTTTTCTGGTTTTTTTAGGGAAGCAGAAAGCTCTGTCAATTTCCTTGGTTTCACTATGACCGTAAAATTCGTTTTAATATCTGTTCTATTATTAGCGCAAATAGTCACAGCATGCTCTCCGGATTTAGTAAAAACAGAATTATTTTCTATGCTAGTGCTGTAATCCAGAAAATTTTCACTAACGCTTCCGTTATTATAGACGCCGCGGACTACTAGACCTGATAAATTCAGCCCGTGTCCGGCATAATTCTCTATATAATTTGTAGTGTTGGCAGGAAAACTTAATATTTCCAACCGGTCTAAAGCGATGGGCTCAACATTTATATAAAAGCCATCCACGCAATTAGCGGTGGAGACAGCCACATAATAATTGGCCGAGGAGGATAGAGTAAGCGAAAAAAATTCAAAATCGGCCAGTATTTCCATATGGCCATCGCTGTATGTGCCGCTCACTTCAATATCTTCGGGGGTTAATGTATCTCCATCATAATAAATTTTCTCCTCTTTTAGGGAGGCTGATATAGATTGCAGGGTTAGCTCATTTTCGCTCTTTTCCGTGCCGCCGTCTTCCTCGCCGTCATTGCCAGCTTCTTCTCCAGCAGGGTTGGCATTTTCCGCGTCGTCTCCCGGTTTGGCGTCATCGTCATTTTCATTCTGTTCCTCAGAACCGCCGCTGTCTCCGTTTTCTTCCTGTTCGGCATTATCTTTGTTTTCATCAGCGGAAGGATTTTCCTCCGGCGGATTTTCCACGGGAATAGACATAACGCCTCCATTATTGTTCCCGCCTCCGGAATTTCTGGCCACCGTGCCGCAGCCAGCCAGCGTCAACAGAATAAAAACACACGCAATGAAAGCATACTTATATAAACGGAGCTTATCCATTATTTTCCCCCATAACCGTATAGGAGAAAACTACCCGGAGGAAAAAAAATTATGTATCGATAATTACTGGTGTATCCGAAAAGTATAGCCGCCGGACAGGGTCGCGCGGTGAAAAGTCTCTCCGGCGCGCTCCAGTTCGTAGCCGGCTTTCAGGAAAAAGCCGGACGGCCAGCGCAGGCTGGAGCTTAGGTTTAATTGAGCGGTGTCCAGTATATTTTCCCTGCCGCCGGCGTACCATTCCTGCATAGGCGAGACAGCGCCCAGCGCCGAAATATCCCAGCGCAGGCCGCGCGGTTTTTGCAGCACGACGCTGAAACCCGCGCCCAGACTGCCTGCCGCTATGTCTGTATTAAAGTTAATATCCAGCGCAAAAATATCTTTGTAGACCAGCATTGCAAAAGATGTTCCGATCTCCAGCTGGTCAAAATCCATATCCCGCGGGAAATCCCTGTACAAGGCGTCTTTAGCCAGAAACATTTTATTTTCGGCGAATAAAATCCCGGTCTTGAGATACGGCGACCAGCGTTGGATTTGCAGAACACTTTCATATTCCGCTTTCCACGCGGTGGCTTGAATATCCCCGTCCAATAGCACAGCCAAAAACTTGCCGCCCAGCGCGTTGCGCCAGCGCAGATTGTCGGTTATGCGCCAGTCATACAATAAACCCAGTCTGGCTTTGGCGCCGCTGGCCAGCGGATAATCGGCGGAAATTAGCCTGGTCTCGGCTTCAGCGCCGCCGAAAATTTGCAGTCCCGGCAGAGAAATAAACGGCGCGCCCAGAGCGGAGAGGCCGCCGGTTATTTTGTGGCACAGCGTTTCCACGCCCAGCTCATCGCCCAGATAAGCGTTCAGAGAAAAACGCGGCGTGTCCCAGCCCACCCGCAAACCGAACGGTGTAAAAAAGCCCGCCCGGCTGTCCCAGCCGGCCCCGGCCTCCGGCGTGATAGTCAGGCCGGCGGGGCGGGTGACCTGCGCTACATCGTGCGGCGAGACGTCCCGCAATTCCCGGCCTTTGTATATGCTTAATATTCCCGCTAGGTCTTCCCAGCCGATAGTTTCTATCTCCGGATGGGCGGCGCGGTAGTCCGCGCAGGCCAGCGCAAAACGCGGCAAGGGGATATATTCCCTCTGCCCCTCTATGTCCAGATAAAACCCCAGCGCGGCGTTGTTCCGCGGATCGGCGAAAGCCGTGCCGAGATAGGCCAGCAGGTCTATGCCCTGCGCGGCCAGCGCGGCCCTATCCGCGCGGTCTAAATCAGCCGGTAAAATTTTGTGGCTCAATTCCAGTCCGGCGGGAATATCCACCTCATCGCCGGTTATATATTCTGCTTCCTCTGGAAACAGCAGTTTTATCTCCTGCTCGATCTGCGCCGGATTGCCGCCGGCGTCCAGCTCCCAGTGGCTGGTTTTGATAGTCACCTCGCCGGCGCCAATCAGCAGACCATTGCGGTGTCTGGCCGCGCCCAGACACTGTATCTGCGGCGCAAAAAGGTGGCTCACATCCGCGCCCTGATATTCGATATGCGGCGTGGCGGCGGCGATGTCCGTATGGCTGATCTCCCGCGCGGACACCAGACCGGCGTAATGGTTGGCCATACGGGAAGCATTGCGGTCGTTCACCGTCAATTCAAATTTTTGGGCTGACGGCGCGGCCAGCGAGACAAGGTCTCCGGGAGAGATAATCGCATAAGGATTTGTGGTGTCGCCCGGTATGCCTATATGCAGACCGCCGGCCAGACAGATAGCGATGAATTGTTCCAGCGAAATATTTAGAGTATAGGAACTGCCCGCGCCGAGGTCTATATCTATGCTGCCGTCCGCCGTGTATGCCCTGGAATTGGGCGCATAATCCGTAATAACAACTGTCCCCGCGCCTGTATTCGGCGCGACTGTGAGATTATAAAAGGCGCTTCCGTCTACCGTGTCAAGCCCAGAATACAAAGCCGGGTCATAAAAAGTCATTACTCCAGTATCACTATTATAAGAATATTTATCCGCATCTACAGCGCTGATAACACCACTGCTGTCTACGGAATAATATTTTCCGTCATAAATAAAACCAAGCAATGTATTACTACTGTTTCTAAATTGTCTGGAATAAGATTCTAACCACGGGAAAAATGCAGTACCAACATCATCGCCTATGCTTAAGTCGTGTATAGACAACCCGCTTATATCACTAATAGGTACAAAGTCAAAAACTATATCATCCCAAGAATAAAGTCCACCAATAAAATTCTGATTATCACTAATATCTGAACTAGTTACCCTGTGCACCGTCTCCGTCGCGCGCGCCTCGGCTGAAATGTCTATAGCCACACTGGGTGACGCCGGACGGACGGTCTGGGGCGCGGCGGTTTGCGCGCGCTCCGCGGCGGCTTCTTCCGGCTGGAAGAGTTGCTTCAGCAGGGAGAGCAGACGCGGCGCATCTCCGGTGGATGGCAGGCGTTCAGGATGTTCTGCGTAAAATTCCTGTATCCTGAGTATCGCTGGATAGACTGGCGAATCCGCGCCCTGCATAGCCAGTTTTACCGAGTCATCCTTTATATATTCTAGAGTCTTCTGAAACAGGCTATCCGGCAGCACTGCCGGAGCCGCGGGACATTCCAGCAGGACAAGCGCGTCATCCAGACTGCGCGCATTGGCGGCAATATTTTCCCAGACTTTTTCTTCCGGAGCGCGCAGGGCATAGTACAGAGGAAGATATTCTTTTTTAGCCGCCAGCAGAGCGGCGGCTTCCGCGGCCGGCGCGCCAGAAATATCAGCCTGCATATTGTCCAGCTCAGCTTCGATCTGGCTTAACGCGGCGGAAGTCTGCGCCGCCTGCGCGGCATTTTGCTCCACTATAGGGCCATCCCGCGGCGGAACTATACGGGACAACAGCGAGTCTGCGGAATCAGCGCACTCCGCATATTCCGCCAAATAAGCCTCCGCGTTTTTATAATGGATATAGGCCTGTTTCTTATCCGGAGCCTGTTTGGCGGCGGCTAATTCCAGCGCGGCCAGCTGGTTTAACTGGGCGAATATTTTATCTGTGTAGGCTGTGTAATACGAGCGGGAAGCCAGAGCGTCCCCGCTGTCCGCATAGCGATACAATGGATTGTAATAAGGATTTTCTTTGCCGGGATCGCCTTTGTTTTCCGGCGAGGCGCGCAGGGGCAGACTTAGCGTGAGGTAATCGTAGTTGATTTGCTCATCCCGCACTCTTAACATATAACCGGCCAGCCTGCGCACTGTCTGAATATTGGCCTCCACCTGCGCGCTGGCCGTGCTGCCGTCGGGATCGAGCGCGGCGGAATTATCCGCCCGGCGTATGATGTTTTCCGCGTAATAATTATCCAGCAGATTTTCAAAACGCAGCAGAGAGCGCGCCAGCGCGGAGGTTAAAATATGCGGGTCATAGCGCCCGGAGAGTTTTGACCAGCCGGGCAGCAGCAGATCCGGGCGCAGAGTAAAAAATTTCCGCAGAATATTAAATAAACCGTTATCTCCCGTAGTCCGCTCTTCCGCCAGCAGAAAAAAAGTTTTTTCTATATCCCGCGCGGTCGGACGCAGAGCGGCCAGAGCCTCCGGCGTGGTCTCCGGCAGTATAGTGTAAATCTGTTCCAGCAGCAGCATACATTCTGGAAGTTTGCCGCTCAAAAATAAAGCCTGTTCGTCCAGCTCTGCGGCGGAAATAGTGACGCCGGTTTCGGCTGCCGCGGCGCGCACAGTGCGGCGACAGTGTTCCAGCAGAGCCTCATTAAACTGCCTGCTGCGCTGTACGCAGAGGTCATAACGCTCCTGATTCACGCCTCTGTTCACTTCCACAGCCAGATCATAAAGATCCCGGAACATCACCAGCAAGATTTGCCCGATCAGCACCTGATCAGGGGGCAGAGACGGCAGTTTGTTTACCATATCCACGGCATTGTCCCTGTCGAACCAATCTGGCAGAAAATCATACATAAGATTCACATCATCGGTGAGTTTTATAGCCAGCGGCGAAGCGCCGCGGCGCTGGTCAAAATCTATTTTATCCAGCTGCTCGCGCGCTGTGCGGAAAATATAAAAATATTCCGCCAGTTCATATTCTTCCGGCGCGATCCGGGGATCGATACTGTGGGCGCGGGCATAAACAGCGGCTTCTTCCACGTCCCGGAAAACTGGGTATTTGGCAATAAATCCGCTTTCCATAACCTCTCACGTATATTTTTTAAGCGCGGCAAAAAATACTTTTCAATAACGGTAATGCTCCGCTTTGTACGGCCCTTCCAGCGGCACACCGATATAATCCGCCTGTTTGGGAGTCAGTCTGGTCAGCTTAACGCCGATTTTATCCAGATGCAGTCTGGCCACTTCCTCATCCAGAGCCTTGGGCAGGCGGTACACTCCGGGTTTATACGCGTCTCTATTTTTCCATAAATCCAGCTGGGCCAGCGCTTGATTGGCAAAAGAATTGGACATCACAAATGAAGGATGGCCGGTCGCGCAGCCCAGATTGACCAGCCGTCCTTCCGCCAGCAGAAACACCGCGTGTCCGTCTGGGAATGTATAGCGGTCGACTTGCGGTTTGATATTCAGTTTTTGCACGCCGGGCAAAGCGTTGAGTTTATCGACCTGTATTTCGTTGTCAAAATGGCCGATATTGCAGACTATGGCCTGATCTTTCATTTTGGCCATATGCTCCGCCGTAATAATATCCGTATTGCCGGTGGCCGTCACGTATATATCACCGGCGCCCAGAGTATCCTCGACAGTCGCCACTTCAAAACCTTCCATCGCCGCCTGCAAAGCACAGATCGGGTCTATCTCTGTCACGATGACCCGCGCGCCAAAACCGCGCAGGGAACGCGCCGAGCCTTTGCCCACATCGCCGTAGCCGCACACTACGCAGACTTTGCCGGCCACCATCACATCGGTGGCGCGTTTGATGCCGTCGGCCAGCGATTCGCGGCAGCCGTAGAGATTGTCGAATTTGGATTTAGTCACAGAATCATTCACGTTGATCGCCGGCACCAGCAGGCTGCCGGCGGCCTGCATCTGATACAGGCGGCGCACGCCGGTGGTAGTTTCCTCTGAAACACCCTTCCAGTCTCTTACTATATTATGCCAGCGCTGTTTGTCAGTTATAGATTTAAGCATATCTTTGATGACCCGCTCCTCTTGACAGGCCGGAGGCTCATTTACCCAGCCGCCGCCGTTTTCCAGCTCGTAGCCTTTGTGGATCAAGAACGTCGCGTCGCCGCCGTCATCGACGATGAGCTGCGGGCCTAAGCCTCCGGGAAAAGCCAGCGCCCGCGCGGCGCACTGCCAGTATTCCGCCAGCGTCTCGCCTTTCCAAGCGAAAACCGGCACGCCGGTTTCCGCAATCGCCGCCGCCGCGTGGTCCTGCGTGGAAAAAATATTGCAGCTTGCCCAGCGCACTTGCGCGCCCAGCGCCGTCAGGGTCTCGATCAGCACGGCGGTCTGGATGGTCATATGCAGGGAGCCGGCGATGCGCACGCCGTTGAGTGGTTTGGTTTTGCCGTATTTCTCGCGCACAGCCAGCAACCCCGGCATTTCTTTTTCCGCGATAGTTATTTCTCTGCGCCCCCAGCCGGCCAGACTGAGGTCTTTTACCTGAAAATCCGCGGTTTTTGTCAGCATTGTCTTACTCCTTGCAAAAAATAATTTAATTCCGGCGCGCTGGTCAGCATCTTGTATTCATTATAGCGCGTTTTTATGTCCGCCGGGGAAACCTGCGCCAGCCGTTCACAGCCGAACCCCTGCACATTAAATGAAGCGGCCAGCGTGCCGTAAACCAGCGCGGCGCGGAGCTGATCCGCCTCCGTGCCCCGCAAGCTCACCCAGCTCATAAAACCGCCCGCAAAACTATCACCCGCGCCGGTCGGGTCTAAAACGTCTGCCAGCGGAAAAGCCGGCGCCACGGCGATGCTCTCCGCGCCGATGAGCAGCGCGCCGTTTTCGCCTTTTTTCAGCGCGACATATTTTAAGCGTCCGCCTAAGAGCGAGCGCGCAGCGCGGGGCAGATTAGGCTCGCCGGTCAACTGGCGCAGTTCCGCGTCATTGATGAAAAGCAGATCAGCCTCGGCGATAGCTTTTAATAAAACAGTTTTTCTACCGTCGATCCAGAAATTCATCGTGTCCAACGCGGCAAATTTACGCTCCGGCAGCTGCGCCAAAATTTTTAACTGAAGCTCCGGATCGATATTGCCCAGAAAAACATATTCGCTGTTCAGGTAATTCTCCGGCAGCCGCGCGTCAAACACGTTCAAAACATTCAAGTCAGTGCGCAGAGAATGCGCCTGCTCCAAATCTTTTTCGTAAAAACCCGACCAGGCAAAAGTTTTGCCCTCTGGAATAATCTTAACGCCGCTTAAATCTATGCCGCGCCCGGACAAAAAATCCAGATGTTCCGGGGCAAAATCGCCGCCGACCACGCTCAAGAGGCGAGATTGCACCAGCAAAGAGGCGGCCACTCCGGCGTGCATAGCGCTGCCGCCCAGTATTTTGGCGCGCTCGCCGCCCGGCGTCCGCAAAGAGTCGTAAGCGACTGTGCCGGCGATAAGCAGTTTGCTCATTATTTTTTGCGGGGGTTTTTCTCCGGCGCAGGCACAGCGATATAGCTGGTTCGGCGTCCCGGGTTGGCGGCCGGCGGCATTACTTTATGCTCCTGCCGGCGAATTATTTCTTCCAGAGAAAGTTTTTGCGGTTTTTTGTCCATATTTCCCAAATTATAGCAGATATGCCAAAATATTTGCACCGATAAGCAGTTGTTTACGATTACTTTAACAAAGAATTAGGCGCTGATAATTCTTAATTTGCTATGAGGAGCATCGCCAAGATATGTTCAGGAAAACTGTACAATTTCACGAAGACGCTCCAAAGGAAGAGCTGGAAGATGCGATGCTCCAAGGCAAGGCCTTGGAGCGGGAGGCTCTGGGACAGCTCGCGCCCTGCTTGCAAAATAATCCTGAGCTGCAAAAATTGCGCGCCAAAACTTTTTTATTCGGCGGCGGCAAAGGCGGAGTCGGCAAATCGCTGGCGGCGGTTAATCAAGGATTAGTTCTGGCAAATGCCGGACAGAATGCGCTGATCCTCGATTTTGATCCAGCCCCCAAAGTTCTGGAAGCCTTAAACGGCAGGCGCGCCACTACGCAGAACGTCGAGGAATTTCAAATCGGCCGGGGCCGGCTCGCCATATTCAGCGTTTTTCAAACTTTCGGCGCTAAAGAATTTTTGAGAAAAGATCTGGAGCTGGTCAACAATACAAACAACCGGCTGTATAAACTCCTCAACAATCTGTTTGGCGCCGGACAAAATTCTCTGCGTTATTTTAATAGTTTCGACACGGTGCTGATCGACATCGGCGCCGGCAACGCTCTGCTCCAGACCAGCCCCAATTTTATTTTTAATAAAACCATCGTGGTCACCACGCTGGAGCCGCCGGCTAGGCTGGACGCTTATATGTATATGCGCACTATCGCCGCGCAGAATACGCGCCAGCCGCAGAATTTTTATCTGACGTTTAACTGTATCTTGCCGGAAGCGCGGGAAAAAGATGTGCTCCAAATCACAAATAATATTGCCGTTCTCTGGAAAACAAAAATAAATCCTTTCCGTCCCGGCACGGCTGTATATTACAGCGGCTACATACCCTACAGCAGAGAACTAGCCGCTATGCCCTATCTTAGCAAGCCGCGCCCTATTCTTCCTTGGTTTGCGGGAATGAGCCGCAGGATGCAGGAAATAATTGCCGCAGGGCCTTAAAGAAGGCCGGGTATATTTGAACCAAACAAGGGTATAGATAGAACATATATTTAAGGAAGGAAAGATTTTTAAGCGGAGTGCAATTTTTGAGATAGTGTTTACGATATCTTTTATAGAGGTATGAGCTATGTATAGGAAACAAATAGCGCTGGAGGAATTTAAGCAAAATACGCGGGCGAACAAGGCTATCGGTCAATCTGTCATAAATGTGTTTGAAAATCTGGCTGATGCGCAGAAAACGCTGAATGCTCTGCACGCTAATACCGCCACAACCGCCGACATACAAGAAGCGCGGCATAAACTCGAGGAAACAAGAGAAACTATTTCCGGCCAAGATATGGCGGTGATGAGGCGCAACGGCGCAGTGACATTGATTTACACGCCGGAAGAGCTGGCTAAGCTGGAAGATTTCAAGCCGGCTAAAGATAAATTAACCCTAAGCGAGAAAAAATTAACCGCCTTGCTCAATGAGCTGGAAAGAGCTGAAAATGATCTGATCAGCAGCAACACCAGAAAATTTGCCGCGCCGCTGGCAAAATATGCCGCGGACTGGTCTGTAAAAATCAACCGCACGAAAGCCCAAGAAAGTATTTTCACGCAGGCGGAAAATGATTTCAGCCAGCAGCACATACACTATGAAAAATTGCAGGAAATAATTAAAAGCATTCTGCCGGCGGAACATTACAGCGCCCAGCCCTATTATCTGGAGTTCAACCCGGAAGTCAGGAACGCCCTGCGCGCTGAAAATCTGCCGGCGGAATACATCTTGACTACCAGAGACGGCAAAGAATATTTCCGCGGTGAAACGCCGGAGAGCAAAGCGGCGCTGGAGAAAAAAATCCAAGGCTTAATTTTGAACATATATGAAGACGCGCTGAAAGAAACAGTGGATAAAAATGATAATGATATCAAGGCAGCCTACGGCGCCAAATCCATCCTTGGGAAAAACGCCTTGAGAGCGCTGGCGGAAAAACGCGCCAGTTTTTATATCCAGATGTCCATACTAAATAATGACAACGCCGAGCGGTTTTATGACCCGGCAAGCGGCGCCACCGCCGCGCAATGGCAGGCTATGGCGGAGGGAGTTCTTAAAGAGATTAGCAAAAATCCGCTGAAACAAAGAAGTCTGTCCGCCGAACTTTACGCTCAGGGCGAAAAGTACGCCGCGCGTTACGAGCTAGAATGGCGGAACAAAGACCGCGCGGCGCCGGGCAAACCGCAGGATAGAGCAACACAAAACGAAATAATAGCGCCAGCCAAGAGCGCGCAAAAAACAGAATCTCAGGTAATTCCCGTCTCCGGACTGAGTTATGATGAAATTAACCAGAAATACAGCGAGTTTATAGCCGGAGTACAGGCGGCCTCCAGCAGCTGGCAGAGTCTGAAAACCCTCATCCAGAACAACTCGGAAATTCTGAAAGCCAAAAGCGAGCAATTCTATAGAGATCTGGCCACCAAAGTTCTGCCGGCTATGCAGAAAAGCTACGGGGAAAACAGTCACGGCAAAAAAGAAGCGGAAGAAAAAATTAAAGAAGATATCAACGCCTTAAACTTAGACAAGAAAATCGCCGCACAAATTATCGCTGATGTGAATAGTTATTTTCGCAAAGCCAAACAACAGGCGGAGGAGAGAAACAAAATCATCAGGCGAATTCTCGGCGGCGCCGGGCTTCTGCTCCTGCTGTCTCTGCTGGGTGGCGGCATATATATGCTGGTGCGCAGCCGTCAAGCCGCGGAAGATGATAAATATTTTGAAATAATTATAGACCCTAGCGAATATCAAAACGAGGCCGTTTCCGGGAGCGGCAATCCGCTGTATGAGTGGAGCCGGAATGCCGACGATTTGGATTTTGGAGAATAGTAAAATGGGTGAAGATTTTTTTATACAAAGACCAAATAACCTGCTGGCTCCGCAGAGAGCCTCTGCTTTCACAACGGCGGTCAATTCAGGACGCGCGGGATTTCCGGCGATAATCAATAATTTGTCCGCGGATGAACTGCGCGCGCTCGGCAGGCTGGCAATGCGCAGCGATATTCTGACCGGACGTCTCGACTCTATCTGGCGCAGCGCCAAGCTGCCGCCGCCCACTATTTATGTGCCCAAAGATGGTCTTTTAGGCTCAGATGTCATTATTCGCAAGACTACAGAGAGCGGCGAGGAAGCATTCAATATCTATTGGGATGTACGGGTAGACAGAAGCACTGTCCGCGTGGCAAGCGGCATACCGGAAGTGACATCCGCAAGAACGCATCCCGAAAAAATGGCAACTTATGACTCACTGGATGATTTAATCGATGCGATCAACAGTCGGACATTTCCCGCAAGCAACGAAGGAGCTGACATCAAAAAAGCTTTGATCGCCAGAGGCTATGCGCGCGGCGACAGACTGGATAAAAATGAGCTGCTTTTTAGCGAAACACAATCAACGCCCCTGCTCTCCTGGCGTGAATATGAATCTATCTGGTCTACCCTGCGGGTGTCCTACAATGCGCTTGGCGCCAATGCCAGCAAGAACACAATATTACGTGAAGCTATGGTTAGATTTGGCAAAACCCTGATAAATAAAATTTTTACTGCCAACAACACGCCTCAAGCCTCGCCTGAAACCAAAAGAGCGGCTGCCGAGCAAATACTGGCTTTCTGGGAAACATCCAAAGCTCTGCGCAGCGCGCCGAATACGCCGCCGGCTCACGAATTCGAGGCCAGATATGACAACTGGGTGCGCGGCCTCATTTCTGTTCTTGACAAAGACGCGCTGGAGAACATCCTGCGCGGAGAAGCCGCCGAAATTATGAACCGGGTCAGAGAAAACATCGCCAAAGAAACCACTCCGGACGGTATGGAAGCCAGACGCGGCGAGGGCGAACGCGAGCTGGCAGAACTGGAGCGCAGAGCCGCAGAACAAGGCCTGAGCGGCGTAACGGATAAAGAGAAAGACGAGCTGGAGGATTACAAAAAAATAATTAGAATATACAGAGACACCGCTGACGCGGCGCCCAGAGCGCGCAATCAAAACGATTTTAATAACACTATCAAAAATGGCAAAGACGCTATTGATAACGCCCTGAGAGATCCGGCCACAGCTCAGGGACGGGAAAAATATCCGTCGGATGCGCCGATTAAGAAATTGGCGGAAGATTTGAAAAGGCGGCTGGACGGGATAAAGCCGCCGAGAGCACCGCAGAGAACAGCGGAGCAGATCGCGGCAGAGAGAGCTAGGCAGGAAGAGGAAGCCAGACGAGCGCAAGAGGCTAGAGAAGCAGAAAGAAATAGAGAGATAGAAAGCGCCAGAGAGAGTTTGTTCAACCAGCGGCGCAGAGCCCTGAGTAATATCAGCAGCTACTTCGATACTGGCAATAACGCCAATATAGCGGCTAAATATCTGGGTTATTTGCAGAATAAATCCAGCTTTAATAGATTTATTCAAAGCTATTTAAACAAACCAGAAAACGCTGGAAAAACTTACCGCGACGCAATGAGCGTATTGGCCGAGCATATTAGCGGTTTGATCTCTGCACAGGAAAGAGGAGTGGCATACGATGAAAAGCCTGTCTTGTAAAACCGTGGCGCTCAAACTGTCAGACATAGCTAAAGTGACCGGCGGCTTCATCGGTGGCGTGTTGTTCACGCTATTTAGCCCGAGAGCCTGCAATATTATTCAGCAGTTACAGCAAACAGGAACGGTGGCGGTTGTCGAGAAAACGGTGGAACAGCCAGACATAGAAGCACCTTCCGCCAGTATAAATACGGGAGAAACAGCCGAAAATTCCGCTCAAAATGATAACTCAGCCAGTATGCCTGTGGAGATAAAACCGGAAGCGAGAGAGACCGGAAACCCAGCCTCAAAAGCGCCGGTAACTGCGCAGTCAGTTGGAAGGATTGACCCTATTGCGGACGCACAGGCCAAGCTAGCCAGAGATTACCGTACTGCCCTGCGCAACACTAGCAATTATTCCAGCCTGCAAGAAAATAGAGATTATGCCGCGCTTTATTTGAGTTATATTAAAAATAAAGACAGTTTGGCCGAATACATTAGTGTTTACACTGTACAAAATCCGCACACCACAGCTGAACAGGCGCTTGCGGAGCTGGAAAAAAACATTCAAACCCTGATCGGCAACACTTCTCGCGGCCAGTTATATACGGAGAGATAAGAGGTTTTATGGCAAACATTGACTGGAATTTAAGCGGACGAACCAACAACACAGACTATGACTTGATCAGATTGAGACAGTCACAGGAGGACGCTATACTCTCTGATATAGGCAGCACCAATCCTGCGCTCGTCAGGCAAACTTACACAGCTCGTACTTTTACGCCGCCAGCTGACACAGCTCAGGTACGCGCGGCACTGAACAGCCTAGAAACAACTCTCAATGGCATACTAGGCAGTAATGTCACTACCTATCTATTGAATAACACTACCGATGCCGCAGAATTAAGACCGGGTGTCAGCCCGCCGGAACTAGAAGTCAGCCGCGCGTTATTTGCCTATGGTTATCTGCGTGCCCTGCTCGATATCAACGATGTATACGCGGACAGAG
>JAITIS010000083.1 GCA_031279305.1 Candidatus Margulisiibacteriota bacterium
CTCCTTGCCGCGGCTAGGGCCGCCAGGGTTAGACGCAAAAGACGTGGAAAAATGGGGTGAGCGACCGGGATTGAACCGGCGGACACGCCATATATAGTGCGCGCCCGCTGTATATAGCGGCGACCGCCCCTAAATTTTCCTAGAAAAAACCAGACGCTTGTTGTATAGTTATGTGCTTTTTCACGCGCGGATGGCGGAATTTGGTATACGCGCAAGACTAAGGATCTTGTGCCGCAAGGCTTGGAGGTTCAAGTCCTCTTCCGCGCACTTGAGAATAAAGGCAAAACGTTTTGCTGATTTGTTTTAGGCAGGTATGGCCAAAGCAATATGCCGGTGGCATATTGCGAGGTGGACTTGAAAGCCCGGACTGGGTTTGCATTGGCAAACCCAGGAGGGCGCGTTTCCGCAGCGCGGGAGCGTGCCGCTGAGGCGGCACAATGGCGACCGCGACGAAGGAACAAGTCCTCTTCCGCGCACGTATGTTTAGGATATAGAAAGTATCTTGAATATTGATAATTGGCAGGGGGAAGATGGACCACGAGCCAGCCTGTGGCTGGCGAAGTCATCCTCTTTACGTCGCGCACTGCGTGTGCTTGTAATCCTCACTTCACTTCGCTTGCGCTTGTGAAGTTCGGAGCGCGCGCTTGTTGGAGCATAAATGACCGAAATGGAAAAAGTATATAATCCGTCCGAACTGGAAAAACGGATTTACGCGGACTGGGAGCAGGGCGGGTATTTCGCGCCCAGCGGAGCTGAAAAAGCTTTTTCGCTGGTTATTCCGCCGCCCAATGTGACCGGCGCTCTGCATATGGGGCACGCTCTGGACGAAACCCTGCAGGATATTCTGGTGCGCTGGCACAGAATGCTCGGCGACAGCACGCTCTGGGTGCCGGGCACTGATCACGCCGGCATTGCCACCCAGAATGTCGTTGAAAAAAAACTGGCAGCGGAGGGCAGATCCCGCCACGATTACGGCCGGGAAAAATTCATCGAGGAAGTCTGGAGCTGGAAAAAACGGTACGGCGACCGGATCACCGGCCAGCTGCGCCTGCTCGGCGCGTCCTGCGACTGGAGCCGCGAGCGTTTTACTATGGACGACGGTTGTTCGCGGGCGGTGCGCGAGGTTTTCGTCGGGCTGTACCAAAAAGGCCTCATATTCAAAGGCCTGCGCATCATCAACTGGTGCCCGCGCTGTCACACCGCGCTGTCCGATGTGGAGGTCAATTATCGTGACAATGCCGGCAAACTCTGGCATTTGCGCTACCCGCTGGCCGGCGACAGCAAACGTTTTCTGATCGTAGCCACCACCCGGCCGGAGACGCTGTTTGGCGATACGGCTGTGGCGGTGCACCCGGAGGATGAGCGCTACCGGGACCTCATCGGTCAAGAAGCGCTGCTGCCGCTGACAGATAAAAAAATACCCATTATCGCGGATGAATACGCAGACCGGGAGTTTGGCAGCGGCGCGGTAAAAATCACTCCGGCGCACGATGCGAACGACTACGAGGTGGGCCGCCGCCACGCTCTGCCGTCCGTGACAGTGCTGGATGCTTCCGGTATTATGAATGAAAACGCGCCGATGCGCTACAAAGGCTTGACCAGAGAAAAAGCCCGCGATCTGGTCATCTCCGATTTGGAGGAAGCCAAGCTCCTGCATTCTATTCAGGACTATCAGAATAAGCTCAGCGTTTGTTACCGCTGCGACACGGTGGTCGAGCCGCGTCTTTCCCCGCAGTGGTTTGTGGATATGCCCCGGCTGGCCGCTCCGGCGGTCGAGGCGGTGCGCTCCGGCAAAATAAAATTTTATCCCGAACGCTGGAGCAAAGTTTATTTTGACTGGATGGAAAATATCCGCGAATGGTGCATCTCGCGGCAGATCTGGTGGGGGCACCGCATACCCGTCTGGTACTGCGAGTGTGGCGAAATTATCTGCGCCAAAGAAACTCCGGCGGTCTGCCCCAAATGCGGTTCGGACAGGCTCAGGCAGGACGAGGACGTGCTGGACACTTGGTTTAGCTCGGCGCTGTGGCCTTTTTCGACCTTGGGCTGGCCGCAAAAAACCGCCGATCTCAAAAAATATTATCCGACCTCGGCGCTGGTCACCGGCTATGACATCATTACTTTTTGGGTGTCGCGGATGATCGCCCTAGGACTGGCTTTTATGAAAAAGCCGCCTTTTCACAAAGTGGTCATTCACGGCCTGATCCGCGATGAGCAGGGTAAAAAAATGAGCAAATCCACCGGCAACGCGGTCGATCCGGTGGAGCTGATCCGGGAATACGGCGCGGACGCCCTGCGTTTCACGCTGGCCTCGATGGCGTCCGCCGGCGGTCAGGACTTGAAACTCTCGGCGCATAAAGTGCTGGCCAGCCGCAATTTTATGAACAAACTCTGGAATGTGGCTAGATTTGCCCTGCTCAAGCTGGCGGATAATAGATTTGCCCCGGAAAAATCGCTGGCCGACGAGTGGATACTCTCGCGTTATCAGCAAATCATCAACAAAACCACCGACGCGCTGCAAAAATTTTATTTCGGCGAAATGGCGCAGGGGCTTTATGATTTTGTCTGGAGCGAATTTTGCGACTGGTACATCGAAATGTCCAAGCTGGGACTGCATAAAGAAACCCTGCTGGCTGTCTTAAACGGCATTTTACGGCTGCTGCATCCCTTGGCGCCTTTTATCACTGAGGAGCTGTGGGGCCGGCTCGGCAATGCCGGACGGATCATTAACGCCAGCTGGCCGGCGGCGGACATCCGGCTCATCAATAAATCCCGCGAGACGCGGATGGCCATAGTCATCGAACTGGTCAAGGCGGTGCGCAATATCCGCTCGGAGATGAATATCGCGCCGGGCAAAAAAGCCGACCTGATCGTCCTGTACAGCAAAGACGCGGTGAATGAGGCGCTGACCGAAGCGAAAACGTATATCCAGCAGCTGGCCGGCGTGGAAAAAATCGATCTGGCCGCCCGGCTGGCCGCCAAACCGCGCAACTCCTCGCACGCTGTGCTGGACGGCGCGGAAGTGTTCGTGCCGCTGGATAATCTTATCGATCTGCAGGCGGAGATCGCCCGGCTGGAAAAAGAAAAACAAAAATATGAAGACGAGATCAGTTGGCTCAAGAAAAAACTCACCAATAAAAATTTTATCGAAAAAGCGCCGCCGGAGGTCATCGACAAAGAGCGGGAAAAAGAAAAAAACTGCGCGGAAAAATACCGCATCGTGGACGAGCAGCTAAAAGCGCTGAAAATCAGCTAATCAGTTTCGGTAAAAGTATTTTTTTTCCGCTATTTTTTTCGATTTTTCCTCACCCAGCACAAAACAAGCCGTGGAAAGCAGATCCGCGCGGGCGGCGGTCGCGGCGATGACCGTGACGCTGGCCAGTCCGTTTTCCAGATTGGCCGGGCGGCCGGTGCGCGGATTGAAAATATGGCTGATCCGCCGCTGGCTGGCGTCCAAAAAATACTGTTCATAATCCCCGGAGGTCGCGCAGGCCTCGTTGTTTAACTCGATGATCTGCGCGCTGTCCGCGGCGGCGCGCGGGCGGCGGATGCCGATGCGCCATTTTTGGCCGCGGTTTAAGCCCAGCGCGTAGATATTGCCGCCGGCGTTGACCAGCGCGTCTGTGATGCCGTGCTGCCGCAGCGTCTGCACGGCTTCATCCACGGCGTAGCCTTTGGCCAGTCCGCCGAGGTCTAACAGCGTGTCTTTATTTAACAGGCGCGCCGTTTGTTTTTCCGCGTCGAGTTTAATATTCTGCCAGCCGACACTCTGGATTTTTTGCCTGAGCTCCGGCGCGTCAGGCGCCCGCCGGCTGTCCGTGCCAAACCCGTACAGTCTGGTGACTGGCGTGACCGTGATGTCAAAAGCGCCGTCCGTGCTGCGGCTGCCCGCGACGGCCTGCTCCAGTATCCGGTGCATATCCGGGCTTAATTTTACCTCCGCCGCGTAAGCGTTTTTGTTGATGTTGCTTAACTCGCTGGAGGGGCTGAAATAATTGAATTTTTCCTCCAACTCTTTTATTCTCTGGAATGCGGCCAGTATGGCCTGCCGGCCCCGGCGCTCGTTGCGGCAGAGGACTTTGATCTCGGTCAGCGTGTGCAGCGCGTACTGGCTGGCGGATATTTCTTTGAGCCGCGCGTAGCGGTCAAAGCCCCAAGAACCCAGCAAAAAAACACTGAAATAAAGCGCCATTCTCAGTTTTCCGTTTGACATAGAGATAGTATAATACACTTTATGCGGGTAGGCATTGGCTGGGATGTGCATCGGTTGGTCGAAGGGCGCAAGCTCATTTTGGGCGGCGTGGAGATACCCTATCCGCGGGGACTGCTCGGCCACTCCGACGCGGACGCGCTTTTGCACGCCATAATGGACGCGGTGCTCGGCGCGGCCTCGCTCGGCTCTATCGGCGACCATTTTCCCGACACCGAACCGGAATACAAAGACGCCGACAGTATGTTTCTGCTGGAAAATGTCCACGCTCTGCTCATCAGCCGCGGTTTCAAAGTGATCAATATTGACAGCGTGCTCATCTGCGAGGAGCCGAAACTAGCGCCGTATATACAGGATATGCAGGCCAATATCGCCGCGACGCTGGCTCTGCCTGCCGACGCGGTGGGCATCAAGGCCACCACCACCGAACATCTGGGTTTTACCGGGCGCGGCGAAGGCATAGCCGCCGAAGCGGTGGTCCTCGTCGATAAAATCTAAGTGTTGCTCACTTCGCGGGACAATCCAGAGCTGAAAAATATCCGCCGGCTGCTGGCCGCCGGCGGCGCCTCGCGCCGGGAGCGCGGCGAGTTTGTGGCCGAGGGTTTCAAAACACTCCAGTTTGCCCGCCGTATTCAGACTGTTTACGCTAGGGAGGGACTGGAAATTCCCGCCGCGCTCAGGGACTGCCGGACGCGCTTTGTCACGCCCCGGATTTTTGACGCGCTGACGGACACGGAGCATTCGCAGGGCATTCTGGCAGTCTGCCGGCGGCCGGCTCCGGCGGCATTTTCGCCGGCCAAGAAATATGTTTTTCTGGACAAACTGCAAGATCCCGGCAATCTGGGCGCGGTGCTCCGCAGCGCCGCGGCTTTTGGCTTCGACGGCGTCATCTGCAATAAAGGCTGCGCGGATGTTTTCGCGCCCAAAACAGTGCGCGCCTCGGCGGGCGCGGTTTTTAGGCTGGATATTTTGCGCGGGGAGATCGGCGAATTGTCCGGACGCATCCTCGCCGCGGCGCTGGACGGCGCGCCGCCGCAAAAAACAACAGGCGGTTATGTGCTGGCCATAGGCGGCGAGGGGCGGGGGCTGGCCGCGGAGACGCTGGCCAAAGCCGCGCAAAAAATCACCTTGCCTTTTGACCGCACGAAAGTAGAATCGCTCAACGCGGCGGTCGCGGCGGGCATTCTGATGTATCTGCTTCAGTCCTGAAAAATGGGACAAACTTACTAGACTGCCGATACTATTGCGGTTATGTTTTTTCTTAAACTGGTCGCGGACGCCGCCGAAAAAAATATTAAACAGGATGCTTCTGCGTTTAAGGCCAATCTGGAGGCTTTGCTGATTTTATTGTCCGGGGCGCTGGCGGCGGGCGGTTATGGCCTTTATGTCGAGAAATCCGCGCCGGAAGCGGAAAAGGCGGCGCCGGTGGAGTTTGCGCTGCCTGCTTCTTTGTATGTGGATGAATATTCTGCTGATAGTCTGGAGTTTTCCGGTCACCACCTGCAGTATAACGACGGCATAGACAATGCAATATACGCTATGCCGATCTGGGGTCATCCGGGCCGGGCGAATGTTTCTTTTACGGATAATGGGCAGGAAATAGTTTTGGGCGGAATGACCCTGCGCGAGCCCAGAGGGCGTCTTTTCGGCGGCGCCGGTTCCTTGGAGGAGATGATCCGTCATACGGTTGACTTGAGCGGCGGACGGCAGATTAGCGAGATTGCGGAACAGGCGCAGACGGTGGACGACCTGCCCGGCGCAAATGTTCTGATTTTTACGCCGGAGACTCTGCCGGCGGACTGGGCGGCTCTGATGCGCTCGGCGCCGCACCCGGTTTACGGCGATTATTACCGGGCTTTTCAGGCCTGCTTGAAAAAAATCATCTGGTGCCCCAATCTGCGCTTGACCAGCGGCTCGTCGCAGGCAGACGGCCTGACCGCGCTTTTTGATGAGGATACGGACGCTGTGCTCATTAACGATCATTTTGACCGGGATGGCCGGATAAATTTGAGCGGCTGGTTTTTATCCGTGCATGAGCACGAGAGAACGCATCAGGAAACGGCGGCAAAGGCTGAACGCGGGGTAATTTCCTCGCTCAACATCGATTTTCCCTATGTGGATGAATACAATAGTTATGCCGCGCAGAAAATATTTTTACTGGAGTTACAAAAAATACATCCTGAGCTAGTGCGGGAAACAGACCTGCGCGAGGTGGAGCGGATGTTAAACTATTACCGGATTTTGCTGCGCCTGCCGCCCGGCTATGACGCTCCGTACCCTTATTTAAATAATAATCCCCGGTAAATAATATATGATCGTATAAATTTTATACAATTATGTATAAAAAATATACATTATTTCTCTAATTTGACATTTTTGTCAAAAAAGTATATTATGTAGCGGCTTTTTTCAGTATTAAAAATAGGAGATACGGCGATGAGCAAAGCGGAAAAACTGCAAAAAGAGGCGAAAGTGGCCGATCAATCCGCGGATATTATCTATGCGGAAAATGTAGCCTGCGCCAATTCCGGCGTGAATTCCATCAACGCCGGGCGCGCGGAAGTGTCTTATTCCGGTGTCGGCGTGCTCAAGGCGCAGAAAGTCGGCCAGATCGAGCATTCCGGTATCGGCATCCTAAAAGCCGGGGAAGTTGCCCAGAAAAACTGCGGCAATGCGGTGATCGTCGCCCAAAAACTGCAGACTGATTCGGCGCGCGCGCTGGTGACTATCGCGGACAATATCGAGGGCGATGTGCGCACCGTGTTGGATAAAAAAGGCGTAGCCGCGCTGGGGCTGATTCTGGCCTCGATACTGTTGTTTTTCCGCTTTATCCGTCGCAGATAGGAGCTTCAAATGAATAAAAATATTGTCACTTACTCGCGTTCCGCGACGATCAATCTCTCGCGCATTTGCTCGGCGCTCTGCGATTACTGTTCCTATCCGGTCAACAATCTGGACCAAAATCAATTTGAGCTGGTCATCCCGTACTCGACGATCAAACTTTGCGCGCAGGCCAAGAAAGCCGGCGCCAAAGAAGTGATGTTTCAGGCCGGCGAGCGTCCGGACAATTTTTCCGCTGTGCGCGCCCGGCTGGACCTCTGGGGTTTCAGCTCCTATATCGAATACGTGTACACGGTCTGCGAGCTAGTTTTTCTGGAAGGGCTTTTGCCGTCCATCAATATCGGCTATATTTCCAAAGAAGAAATGCAGATCATCCGGCGGATGTCCGCCTCGATATATATGATGATCGACTGCGCCGACGAGCGTATCCTGCAAAAGTACTCGCCGCGCAAAACCCTGCAGTCCAGGGTGGAGACGATTTCTTACGCCGGCGCGGGTAAAGTGCCGGTGACCACCGGCATTTTGGTGGGACTGGGCGAGTCCGACCGAAGCCGCCGCGAGGCTCTGGAGATCATCAAAGCCCTGCACGGAGAATACGGCAATATTCAGAATGTGGAGATCAGGCCTTACGAGCCGTCTGGCGGCAAGTTTGAGCCGAAAGAAGTCAAAAAAAGCGATCTGCTCAGAGTAATAGAAACCGCCCGCAGGATCCTGCCGGAAGATGTGCCATTGACGGCGCCGGGCGCCGGCAATGAGCAGGCGCGGTCTTTTATCAATGCCGGGGTGCGGGATCTGGGCGCTTACGATGTCGCCGAGGAGAAAGCCCTCGGGCGGAATTACGGGCAGGAGTTGAGCGTTCTGGAAAAATATCTCCAGAAAAAAGGCTTGGGTTTGCAGCGGCGCCTGCCGATATTTTCTAAATATATTGTGGAAAATTGGTATTCCCGCAAACTGGCGCAGGTGCTTGACCGCTACAAAGCCCTGTTAAAAAATTCCGCCGAGGTGGATTTGGAAAATATCGGCGACGGTTTTGCGGAAGAGCTGGCGCTGGACGTCCCGCGCAAAAACGCCGCGCCGCCCAAACGCCGCAAAGCCGGAAAAACGGCCAATCACCCCAGAAAAAAACGCTAGGCTTTGTGTTAAAATAAGCCAATGCCAGCGCTGGAAACCGTCCGGGAATTATTTACCCCCAGAGAATATCTGGAAAATATTTTTGCGCTCAATCTGGCCGGCCTGCAAAATCAGGGCATCAAACTGCTGCTGGTTGACGTGAACAACACGGTGCTGCCGGCGGACGCGGATTATCCCTCGCTGCGCGCCATACACTGGTTTGAGCAGCTGAAGCAGCATTCTTTCCGCGCCGCGCTGATCTCCAGCGGCTGGAACAAAACCCGGCTGTCTGCTCTCGCCGAAATACTCGCTGTGCCGGTTTATGCCGGCGTGTGCAAACCGGCGCTGCCCGCGCTGAAATCCATACTGGCGGAATACTCTCTGGCGCCGCGGGAATGCGCCATAGTCGGCGATGCTCTCTGGTCGGATGTGCTTCTGGCCAAGCTGCTCGGCGCGTATTCTGTGCTGGTCAAAAACTGCGACCAGCCCCAGCGCGCCAAAATAGGCCTGCTGAAACAGGCCAAGGGCCGGCTGTTAGAAAATTTTATTCATAAAAAAATCTAATGCGCCGGCCGCCGCGTTGTAAATAAGATTGAATAATATTAAGATAACTAAAAAGACGGGAGGCAAATTATGTTTGGCGGGCTGGGCGATATGGGCAAAATGTTAAAGCAGATCGGGGAAATGAAAACCAAAATGTCCGCGGTGGAAAAAGAACTGCAGGGCATAGTCATCAAAAAAACTTCGCGCGACGGCGCCCTAGAAGTGGAAATCAGCGGCAAGATGCGACTCAAAAGCGTGCGCCTGCTCAAAGAGCTGAATGCAGACCGCAGTCAGGCGGAAAAAACTATATTTGAAACAATCAGCGCGGCGCTGGATGAGGTCAGCGGCATAGCCCAGCAGAAATTATCAGCCGTGACCGGCGGTCTCAAACTGCCCGGATTGTAAAAAATATGGGGCCCCTGGACGAACTGTCCGGTTATTTCCAAAAAATGCCCTCGATCGGCGCGCGCTCGGCCAAACGGCTGGCTTTTTTTATACTCTCCCAGCCGCAGAACTGGGTGGACGGCTTTATGCATTCCCTGCAGGATGTGAAAAAAAATGTGCGCTACTGCTCGCAGTGCCACAATATCACGCTGACCGATCCTTGCGCGATTTGCCGGGACCCCGGACGCGACCGGACGCTGCTGTGCGTGGTGGCTGATCCGCGCGACCAGCAGGCTATCGAAAAGATCGGCTACCGGGGGCTGTACCATATACTAGGCGGGCTCATCTCGCCGCTGGACAGCATCACGCCGGAAATTTTGAAAATAGACGATCTGGCGCAGAAAATAAAAAAACAGAAATTTCAAGAAGTTTTTTTTGCCATAAATCCCACCGTCGAGGGCGAAGCGACTATATTGTATATTGCGGATTTATTGCAGGACTGCGCGGTGAAAATGACCCGCATCGCCTACGGCCTGCCTACCGGCGCGAACATCGACTATGCGGATGAGCTGACGGTGTCCAGAGCCTATGAAGGGCGGGTTGTCATAAATTAAATATCGTACAGCTCGCTGATCGACGTGTGCTCGTGATTGCGCTTGATGACCTCGGCGAATAACGGCACCGTGTCGATAATCGCCAGATTTTTTATTTTTTGGCTCTGCGGGATAGTGTTCGTGACGACGATCTCCTTAAACCGGCAGGCGTTCAATCTCTGCGCCGCCGGCCCGGAAAACACCGCGTGGGTCGCGGCCACATAGACCGCTTTGGCGCCGTGCGCGGTCAAGACAGCCAAAGCGTTCTGGATGGAGCCCGCCGTGTCGATAATATCGTCGTAGATGACGCAGTTTTTGCCTTTGACGTTGCCGATGACGTGCAGGACTTCCGAGACATTGTGATCGGGACGGGATTTATGCAGGATAGCCAGCTCCACGCCGAGTTTGTCGGCCAGTTTTTTACAGGCTTTGGCGCGCCCGGTGTCCGGCGAAACCACGACATAGTCTTTGGTCTGCCCGCCGATGATATCGCGGAAATATTTGACGAATAGCACCAGCGAATTTAGGTGATCCACCGGCACGTTGAAAAACCCTTGGATCTGATCAGCGTGCAGGTCCATCGTGATGATCCGGTCTATGCCGGCGGCCTCCAGCAGATTGGCGATCAGGCGCGCGGTGATCGGCTCGCGGCTGGCGGATTTTTTGTCCTGCCTGCTGTAGGGAAAATGCGGCACGATAACATTGATCGAGCGGGCGGAGGCGCGTTTGCAGGAATCCACCGCGATGAGCAGCTCCAGCACGTCGTTGTTCACATCCGCGGTGGCGGTCTGCACCAGATACACCTCGTGGCCGCGGATGTTTTCGGTGACTCTGGTATATAGCTCGCCGCAGCTAAATCTGGAGAGCTTGATATTGCCGCGGGAAATCTCCAGCGTGTCGGAGATGCGGTTGGCTAGATCCGGGTGGGAGCTTAGAGAGAACACGCGCAGTTCGCCATTGATCTTGCCCATAGACGCTCCTTTGCCAAAAGAGTTTGACTATCCTATAACATCGCGGGGTTTTTGTAAAATTTTGCCGGACGCTTATTGTTTTATTTTAGCGGATGCGTTTTAATTTACCGTGCTAAATCTGCTGATCGTTTTTCTGATCTCCGCCGTCCCCCTGCTGGAACTGCGCGCCTCTGTGCCGTACGGCATTCTGGCCGGACTGCCGCCCCTGACCGTCCTGCTGATAAGCATAGCCGGTTCTTGGCTGCCGTCTTTTTTTGTGGTTTTTGCGCTGGGGCACATCGAGCCGCTTTTGCGCAGGCTAAAATTTTTGAACGGCCTGTTGGACAGGATTTACGCCAAAACCAGGGCCAAAAGCGCGGGTATTCAGGAGCTGGAATTCTGGGGGCTGCTGTTTTTTGTCGGGGCGCCGCTGCCGGGCACCGGCGTGTGGACCGGCTCGCTGGCCGGTTATCTGCTGGGGCTGAAACGCTGGAAAATAATCCTCGCCGCTCTGCTCGGCACGACGCTGGCCGGCGTTATTATGACGCTCATTTTGACGCTGGGTATTTCCGGCTGGGAATGGCTGTTCAAATCTTTAGCTTGAAATCCCGGCGCAGCTCGCGGTCGATATCGCGCTGTTTTTTTTGTTCTTTTTTGTTGTAGAGTTTCCGCGGTTTGCCCAGCCCCAGCAAAACCTTGACGTAGCGGTTATGCTTGAGATAAACCTTGAGCGGCACCAAGTAGAGTTTTTTTTGCGCGGCTTTGCCGGCGAGTTTATTGATCTCGCCGCGCTGGAGCAGGAGCTTGCGCTCTCTCGTCTCCGGCAGATTGTGCCTGTTGCCCTGCAGATAGGGCGCGATGTGCATATTGACGATGTACGCCTCGCCGTCTTTGACGCGCGCGTAACTTTCTTTGATGCTGGCGTTGCCAGCGCGGATGGATTTAACCTCGCAGCCGGCCAGCGCGATGCCGGCCTCGACGGTCTCCAGTATTTCATAGTCAAATCCAGCTTTGCGGTTAAATATTTCCACCGGCGTAATATAGCATATCGGTGTCCGCTTGGGGCGCGGGCGGAGAGCTTAGCCGGGGATATTTTGCAGTTCCT
>JAITIS010000084.1 GCA_031279305.1 Candidatus Margulisiibacteriota bacterium
ATAATCTGCCCGGCAATCCTGAGCTGAAGCTGACGCCGGCGCTGGTCTCTAAAATATTTAACGGCGACATTGCCAAATGGAATGATCCCCAGATCGCGGCGGTCAATCCCGGCGTGAAATTGTCCGGCGATATTTTTGTGGTGCACCGCTCGGACAGCTCCGGCACGACTTCAATTTTCACGGACTACTTGAGCAAGATCGATCCGGACAGTTGGAAGATGAGCAAAACTTTTTCCACCAAATCTAAGATGGCTGTCGGTGGCAAAGGCAACTCTGGAGTGGCCGGCCTCATCAAACAAATACCCGGCGCGATCGGCTACACGGAGATTGCTTATGCCAATCAAAATAAAATGAAATACGCCGCGGTGCAGAACAAATCCGGTGTTTTCATTACCCCCAGCTTGGAATCCACCAGCGCCGCGGCGGATGTGGATATTCCGGCGGACACCCGCGCCTCTATCGTTAACACTCAGGCGCGCGACGGTTATCCGATCTGCGGTTTTACCTGGATAGTGGCCTATCAAGATATGGCCAAAAATCCGGCCAAAGCCAGAGAGACAGTTGACCTATTGAAATGGATGATTTCGGACGGACAGGTATTCACCCGTGAGCTGGACTACGGCAGGCTTCCCCAGTCTATCGCAGCTAAAGCGCTGGCGAATATTAACTCGATAAAAATAAATTAGCCGCCCGAACCTAGTAAAACGCATCCCCTCTATGAAAAGAGGGGATGTTTTTTAACACAATCTTAACAATCTCTTAATAATTAACAAACGTTTCCAATTTATGCTTTCAGCAAATGCTTTGGAGTTTGCAGAGTAGAGAAAATATTTTTCAGCGGGCGCTGTACGGTTCGGCTTTTTTGGTGGTGGCGATTTTGATTTTATTTTTTCTGACGCTGCTGTTCAAATCTTTTTCGGCTGTTTGGTCAAACGGCTGGGGGTTTTTTACTGGCGTGGTCTGGGATCCATTGGCCGGCGTGTACGGCGCTTTCCCGCTTTTACTGGGCACGCTTTTGACCAGCGCGCTGTCCCTGCTGTTGTCTCTGCCGTTTGCGCTGTCCATCGCTTTATTTCTCGGAGAGTTTTTTCGTAAAGGACTGTTTTCAGCCGCTTTGCGTTCTTCTATAGAATTGCTGGCCGGCATACCTTCGGTTGTTTATGGTTTTTGGGCTTTATTTATTTTGGTGCCGTTAATCCGCCGGCTGGAAATACTGTTAGGCGTTGTTCCGCTGGGCGTGGGCGTGCTGGCCGCGGTTTTGGTGCTGGCGATAATGATTATTCCCTACGCCGCCGCGCTATCTGCGGAAGTTATCAAGCTCGTGCCGCAGGACATCCGGGAGGCCGCTTATTCACTGGGCGCGACGCGCTATGAAGTCATCCGCAGGGTGATTATGCCTTACGCGCGTTCAGGATTTTTTGCCGGCATACTGCTGGCTCTAGGACGCGCTCTGGGCGAGACGATGGCCGTAACTATGGTTATCGGCAATGCCACTAAGATGCCCTCTTCGCTTTTCGACACGGGCAATACTATGGCCAGCCTTATTGCCAATGAGCTGGCTGAGGCGACTGATCCGCTGTATGTCGCCAGTCTGACGCAGGTGGGATTGCTGCTTTTCGGCGTTTCCGCTTTGATCAGTTTGGCTGGTAAATATATCGTTAGAAAATATAGCGTGGAGATATAGTATGCGCGGCGCGGTTTATTCCAGACAAATTATGGATAAAATATTTTTTAGCTTGGTCTGTTTTTTTTCCTGCCTGTCTGTTCTGCCGCTGATCTTGATTCTCGGTTATCTGCTGGTCAAAGGGCTTTCCGCGCTTAACTGGCGGTTTTTTGTCCGTCTGCCGCAGCCGCTGGGCGAAGCCGGCGGCGGTATTGCCAACGCGCTCGGCGGTTCGCTTTTGCTGTTGGGCACAGCTTTTGCGCTGGCTGTGCCGCTGGGGCTGCTGGTCGGCATCTATCTCAGCGAAAATAGAAAGAGCCGGCTGGCCGGCTATGCCCGTCTGTCTGTGGAGATTTTACAAGGCATTCCCTCGATTGTTATCGGAATGGTAATTTACAGCTGGCTGGTGCTGCCGCTTAAATCTTTTTCCGCTCTGGCCGGCGGCGCGGCGCTGGGTTTAATGATGCTGCCGGTTATTGTGCGCGCGGCGGAGGAGACGCTGAAACTTATCCCCTCCGCGCTCAAAGAAGCCTCTCTAGCGCTGGGTGTGCCGTATTACCGGACTATTCTGCGTGTGATCACGCCGGCGGGTTTGAGCGGCATAGTTACGGGCATCCTGCTCGCGCTGGCGCGCGTGGCCGGCGAAACTGCGCCGCTTTTATTCACTGCTTTTGGCAATCCTTTTTGGAGTTTTCATTTAGGCCGGCCGGTTGAGTCCCTGCCGCATCTGATTTTTTATTATGCGACCAGCCCTTATGAAGAATGGCATAGACTGGCCTGGGGGGCTTCATTTGTGCTGGTGGCCGGGGTGCTATTCTTAAATGTCTCCGCCAAGCTTCTGACACGCCGCTGGCGTGTGCAGTTTTGACAGGGAGGAGACAGAGATGGCTATTTTATCGATTCAAAATCTCTGCGTAAGTTTTCAGGAAAATATGGCGGTTAAGAATGTCTCGATGGATATTACAGAGAAAAAAGTGACAGCGATAATGGGTCCCTCCGGCTGCGGCAAAACCACTGTGCTGCGTTCGATCAACCGCCTGCACGAGCTTTCGGCGCACGCCCGAGTTGCCGGCCGGGTTATTTTGCGCGGCGAGGATCTCTATGCTCTGGATGCTATGCTGGTGCGGCGCCGGATCGGGATGGTTTTTCAGCGTCCTAATCCTTTTCCGACAATGAGCATCTATGATAACGTGGCCGCCGGTTATCTGCTCAATGGCCTGCGGTTAGACCGGCGGGAGCTAGACGCTCTGGTGGAGAGCTCTTTGCGCGCCGCCGCTCTCTGGGATGAGGTAAAAGACAGCCTGCGCAAGCGCGGCACTTTTCTCTCTGGCGGCCAGCAGCAGCGTCTGTGCATAGCGCGCGCGCTGGCTCTGCGCCCGGAAATTATGCTGCTGGATGAACCGACTTCCGCCCTTGACCCCAAAGCCGCGGCGAGCATTGAGGAGCTGATCGTGCGCTTAAAAGATTCGGTGACGATTTTATTGGTCACGCATAATATCGCGCAGGCTTCGCGCGTTTCCGATTTTACGGCTTTTATGTATCTGGGCGAGCTGGTGGAATTTGGGTTGTCGGCTAAAATGTTTACCGCTCCCGGCGACAAGCGCACGGAGGAATATTTGACGGGAAAATTTGGTTAACCGATTAAAATAGGAGGTAAAAATGCTGGCAGAAAAATTAACGGATTTGAAAAAAGATTTAGCCGAATACGCCGCGCTCATTGAGACGATGGTCAGAGACGGCATACTGGGCCTGATCAATCAAGACGCGGACAAACTGCAAAATGTTCCGGATAAATATGAGCCGCGGGCCAATCTTAAAGAAATCGAGATAGATGAGAAATGCGTTGCTCTGCTCGCTCAGCATCAGCCGAAAGCCAAAGATTTGCGGACTGTTTTAATGGCGCTGGGTATGAACCGCGATCTGGAGCGCATGGGCGACCACGCTGTGAATATTGCCCGGAACGCCCTGTGTCTGCTCGAACGCCCTGCACTTAAACCGCCTTTTGATCTGCCGCTAATGAGCGAGGTGGCCGGCAGTATGCTAAGCGACGCTATCAGTGCTTTTGTGCGCGAAGATCCCGCTCTAGGGCGGAATGTCTGCGCGCGCGACGATCAGGTCGATGAACTGCGCGGCCGAATACTGCACGAACTGATCGCTTGTATGTCGGCGGATGTATCGACTATCGAAGGCGCTCTGCATATAATAAAGGTGTCTGACAATCTGGAGCGTATTGCCGATCTAGCCACCAATATCGGCGAGGAAGTGATTTTTATGGTCGAGGGCAGAGTGCTCAAACATCATCTGGGAGAATAAAAATGCCTTTGGTTGCGGTGCTGGATGACGAGCCGGATATTCGGGAGCTGCTGGCGCTCAATCTTAAAAAATCCGGATTTGAGGTCAAAGAATTTGCCGACGCCAAAACTTTTTTTCGGTATTTGGCTGCCGCTTTGCCGGATGTGCTGGTGCTGGACTTGATGCTGCCGGATATGGATGGTCTGGAAATATGCAAACGTTTGCGCGGCCAATCCCGCACGGCGCGCCTGCCGGTGGTTATGCTGACCGCGCGCGCGGAGGAAACCGACAAAATCATCGGGCTGGAGCTGGGCGCGGACGATTATATGGCCAAGCCTTTTTCGCCCAAAGAACTGGCCGCTAGAATAAAAGTCCTGCTGCGCCGCCAGACCGTCCCTCCGGAACATAAAACGCTGTGCCTAGGACGAAATATTATTCTTGATCCAGAAAAATACGAAGTTCTGGTAGATGGGAAGCCGGTGGATTTAACCAGCACCGAATTTAGGATACTGCAGATGCTGGGTGAAAAAAGAGGCGTGGTTTTTTCCAGAGACAAGATACTGGACAGGCTCTGGGGTAATGACAAAGCGGTTTTTGACCGCACAGTTGATGTGCATATTAAACATTTGCGCG
>JAITIS010000004.1 GCA_031279305.1 Candidatus Margulisiibacteriota bacterium
AACGTTACCTTCAAGTAAAGGGGAGCAATAATACCAGCTTCGTCGTGCACTGGCAAGCGAAGTCTAGGCAACTTTTATGATGTAAACAACCGTGTAATATTTCGGCACGATATCGAACGAAGCCGCTGTGTGTACACTATTGGCTGTGGCTGTGCCGGAAACGACATGTGTGTGTGCGCCAGCTGTAGAAGTGTTTTTCGTCTCATAGCTAAGATCGCGCATGCCTCCATAATTATCCGTGTCAGATGGAGTTATTCTCACGGCTTTTTCATACGTGTGTGTATGTCCTCCAGCGGAGCTCGCTGTGCCGGAAATACTGTGCGTATGCGCCGGCAGATTAGCTTCAGTCAAAACCGCCGCGCCGCCGCCAGTGGCGCCCGAGCTGGCCGCTCCGCGTAAAAATTTATCCACCAAATTTGGAACGCTTATCCCATTAACAGCCGTGCCGTTGCACAATGTCCAAATTACTTTATTATCCGCTGTTCTGGCGCTGATCAGTCTGCTGTACTCGCTGCCGCTGAACTGCAAGATGGTTCCTATCGGAAAAAAGGTTAAATCCGTGATGTCTGTCGCTACCAGACGCTCGCCGGTTTTGATTTCTGTCTGTAATATTCTGGTCATAAAAATCCCCCTTATGCCTCTATAAATGTCTGCAAATAAATGGTTATATGTATATTATCTCTCATATGCATACATTTGTCAAGCAAAAAATATTCTATTACCAACCTAAATAACCTATTATGAATAAATGACTGGTCGTGTATTTTGGAAAATCGTCAAAAATGAGGTGGCGCGGCAAAAGACTAGTTTTGAGTGGCTGTATTATAAAACAGGCATTCCTAAAGGCACTTTCTCTTCCTGGAAAAACCGCAAAATCATCCCGCGCGCCGATGCCGCCTACAAAATAGCCACGGCTTTGCATGTTTCCGTCGAATACCTGCTAACCGGGTCAGACCAAACAAAAAGGCACTCCAATCCATGTCTGCAAGAAATCATTGAAAATTTAATCGGTTTAGACCCGCTGGACTTGAAAGCCATTTCCACACTAACACAAGCTCTGGCTTTGCGCTATACCAAAAATCTTTAGGCCCTGATTGGCATGACCACGTAGGTAAAATCCTTATTTTCTTTGGGGATAATCACGCCTGGTGAAGTCGTCCCGTTTAGAACTAAAACAATGCTGTCTTCCTGGATATTGCGGATAACATCCAGAACCAGCCGGACATTGAAAGCGATAGGCTGCATGTCGTCGCCCTCTTTCTGCACATCGACCAGCTCAGAAATATTACCGATAGTTGGCGTGCTGGCTGTGATTAGTAATTTTTGATCAACCATTTCCAGCTTAATAACATTGGTCGACGCGCTGGCCACAATTGACGCCCTGTCTGCGGCTTCCAATAAGTCTTTGCGGGACACCACAATTCTAGTTTTCTGCTCCTTGGGTATTACATTGCGATAATCCGGGAACTGGCCTTGAATCAAACGCGAGACCAAATATAAACTTTTAAAACTAAAAGAAATTTGTTTTTCCGTAATGGTAATATCCACGGCGCCTTGGTAATCTTCCTGTTGCAAAATCCGGCTAATTTCCTGCAAAGCGCGTGACGGAACGATAACGCTTAAATCTCCCGCTGTATCCTCACTTAAAACCGTTGTTTTCTTAGCCAGGCGAAAACCGTCAGTCGCCACAAAGCGCAGTTCATTTTTTTCTTTCTCAACTAAGATGCCGTTCAAAAAAGGCTTGCCCTCGTCAAAAGACACAGCAATAATCGACTGGCGAATCATATCGCGCAGCACATCCGCTTCGATTTTTAAATTTTTGCCGCTTGTAACTTTGGGCAGCACCGGAAAATCATCAATAGCCAAACCATAGATATTTGGTTTGGACTGTTTAGAAGTAATTAAAATATTATGATTGCTGTCAACTTTAAAAGAAACCTCGCCTTCGGATAATTTAGAAATAATGCTGCTTAGTGTTTTGGCCGGAGCCAGAACAGCGCCTTCTTCAACAATATTAGTGTCAATCGAAAACTCAATACCAATCTCCATATCATTGGCCGTAAGTTTTAGAGAATGATTTTTAGCCTCCAGCAGAATATTGCCGGCGATTTGCGCCACCGTGCTGCGGATCGACACAGCCTTCTCGACAACCTGGACAGCGCTGTTTAGGTCGGCTTTTACACATTTAAATTCCATATTATTTAATACCTCCATGCATGTATATAAAATTCATAATAACCATAAGCACTGTGCATAACTGGATAACTATAAATTTTTTTTATTATAGCGAAAAATTTGACTTACGGCTACTAAAAACTTGTGGATAAGCGCGTAAAAAATGTTTTTTATCCAGAATATTTTTTGGGAATAATATTTTCCTAGAGATATGCACAAGATATGCAAGAGTTTTTAGGGAAAAAGGAAATTGACTTCGAAAAAATTATCTAGCCAGAATCTCTTTTTTGAGGCTGTTGACTAAATCCAGCAAGGCATGGTCAGCCTTGATGGTTTCGCGGATTTTGTCGCAGGCGTGAATTACTGTGCTGTGGTCGCGCCCGCCGAAGGTGTCGCCGATTTTTTCGTTGGTCGCGCTAGTTAACTCCCGGGCTAAATACATGGCGATTTGTCTCGCCGTGGCGATTTCTTTTTTACGGATTTTAGCGGAGAGCTCCTCAATGTCAATTTTCATTTGTTCGGCGACGATTTGTTTGATCGTGCTGATGGTTACATGTTTATCCTGGGTCTGGATCAAGTCTTTAAGCAGTTTGGCGGTGAAATCCACGGTGATCGGGGTCTGAAAGAACGCTGTGTGCGCGACGAGCCGGTGCAGGACGCTCTCCAGGTCGCGAACATTGGAAAACGGCGCTTTGGCAATATACTGAATGACGTCTTCGGGGATGTTCGCGTTTTCGATCGTGCTGTCGCTCTCGACTTTTTTGCGCAGAACGGCCAGACGGGTTTCAAAATCTGGCGATTGAATGTCGGTGACTAACCCCCAAGCCATGCGGGACTTCAGGCGCTCATCAATATCCCGCAAGTCTTTGGGCGGCCGGTCAGAGTTAAGAATAATTTGTTTTTTGGTTTCGTACAGCGCGTTAAAAGTGTTGAAAAATTCTTCCTGCGAGCGGTCTTTACCCATGAGAAATTGAATATCATCAACGAGCAGAATGTCCGCCATGCGGAAGCGCGCGTAGAAATTTTTCCAGCGGGCGACGTCACTGCCATCGCGGATAATACTAACGACTTCGTTTACGAAAGTTTCCGCGGTGACCAAGACAATTTTCAGTTTAGGGTTGAGCGCCAGCGCGCGCTGGGCAATGGCGTGCATCAAATGGGTTTTGCCCAGACCCGGACCGCCGTAAGTGAAGAGCGGATTGTAGGCCACGGAAGGTTTTTCCGCGACGGCCAGAGCCGCGGCATGCGCGAAACGCGTGTTGTTGCCGACGACAAAAGTTTCAAAGGTATATTTGGGATTAAATTTGGCCAGGGTCTCGGCGGGGATTTCTTCAGCCACGGCCGCGGCGCGCTCGGCTAGCGGCACGGTATTTACCTCAGACGCCGCCGGCGCGACGCGGACATCCAGCACGATGTTTTGCCGAAAGTCGCGCGTGAAAATCTCCTGCAGGAGCGGCTCGCGCTCTTTGAGCCACAACGCCATGACGTCTGACGGCACGGAAACAGCCAAAACCCCGTCGGACAGCGATAGCGGCGCGATAGCGGTTTCAAACATTTGAAAACCGGGTCCGGTCAGCGTAGTTTTAAGTTTTTCCAGCAGAGCCGGCCAAAAAGATTCCATAAAACCTCGAAACACCCAAATTTATCCCCCGAGGTGGACAAGTATTTT
>JAITIS010000007.1 GCA_031279305.1 Candidatus Margulisiibacteriota bacterium
TGAGACAGTTTGCTAAAATATCTGGCCAGCTGTTGCAAACCAGCTGGTGTTTTTAATAATTTCTCCAGTTTTTTCGTCACGGCTTTCCGCGCCCGCGGCGGCAATTCTGACAGATTGTCCAGCAGGGCAAGCGCGTCTTCCGCGGACAGGCTGAACACGGCGTTTGCCATCGTTTCAGTCAGAAGCTGTTTGTCCGCTTCGGTCATATTTTTCAGGAGCGCGGGATAGGCGAGCCGGATATCCGGCTCGCGGCTGATTTGTTCATTATGAACGCTCAATGCCGTCAATCCGCCCTGCTGTTTGGCCTTCTGTTTATGGTCAGCTTTTGCCTGATTGGCAAACCCCTGAAAAATTATCTGGACAAAAGGGGTCAGCATTTTTATTTCTTGTTTTTTTGTTTCGGCATTAAGCTCTTTTGTATGCTCCTCTGCCTTGAAGTTCTCCCCGTGTATTTCTTGTAAAATTTCAAGGGCTTTTTCCGCCGCTATCTTGTGTATCCACGGCAGGTATATTTCTGGGAATTTTTCAATATTTTTGACATCGCTATTTAGCAGCAGGGGTATCATCGCAAAAGCCACTAGCGCGTCGCCAATACTCCCGCTGGCGGCGGATGTGGCCAGCCGGATAGCGTTTATTTGTTTGTCGAGATTGGCAAGCGCGTCCTTGCTGGCTTCCGCGGTTGAAAATAAACTGTTCTTGATGAACGCGACCGCTTCGGCGTCCAGATTGCCCAGATTTTTCGTGGATTTTACCAGATTGTCCAGCGCGACGTTCAATGTTTTTAATTTGTTTTCGTCTACCGGCGGCGAGTTTTGTAGTTGCGCAATAGCCTCTTCCAGTTTTGCAGCCGCCTCTCTGTTCACCCCGGCCTGCTGTTCTATTTCCGCCAAAAATTCCAGCACAGCAGTTCTGGTTTTTTCCAGCGCTTGATTGAACTCCTTTTTTTCCTGTTCTGTTCTTTCTATCTCATTAAATTCATCCCGCGCCTTATCCTGCAGCGACTGCAACCGCCCTCTGGCGGCCTGCGCGCTTTTGAGTATGTCGTCTATCGCGGCGGCGAGCGGTTTCTCTGTATCTTGTGTGTCTGCCCCCCCCCCTACGCTAGATATAGCGTGTCCGCTGTCCGACGGCGCTGATTTCGGGGCGGGAGCGGCGAGGGTATGCAGAGCTCCGTCTATAGCCTGCCCTAATTTTTCGCCGCGGATGATGAAGTCCGCGCCCCAGTTTTCTTTTCTGCCTAACTCGATCAAACCCGCGTTTATTTGTTGTAACCATTTTAGTTTTTCCGCGTCTCCGTCTATTACAGCCTGGTTGAAATCGGCCTCAAGAGCGTCCTGCAATAAAACACCCTGTTTTTTTGTCAATCCGATTTCGTTTTTCAATAAACTAAAATCGCCGCGCAGGGCTCTCTCCATAGCCGGCGCGCTAACATTTTTACTGCCGACAATATCCAGCAGAACGCGCTGGGTATGGTTGGTGTTGAGATTTAAGCCAAAAAAATCTCTGGCCAGCGGTCTTAATTCCGGGCGGACTGTGGCGTTTAGAACAATTCTATTGGCGAGGTCTGAATTTTTGAGTATATGTTCATTGATGGTGTTTTTCAGCGCGGCGGCATTTTCCAAAGAAACCCCGCCGAGCAGATTTAGAATATAACTGTCATCGTCCAGTAATTTAATTGCGGCGGTAAATAATTCTCTCATCTCTGGATTACTGGCAATTCTGGCCAGATTGGCGAGGATGTCTTTTAATGCTGAATTTATATCACGTCCTGAACTCTTAGCCGCATTTCTCACCGCTTCGAGGCCGCCGGCGATGCCGAGCTTTTTGAGCGCTTGGTCTAACTCGTCGAGATTGTTTACTCCCTCTGCTCCCCCTAGCTTCTGCGCATTCCACGCCTGCAAAACATCCTTTGCTTGTGTCTCGGTTAGGTCGTATTTTTGCGCGTCTGCGGCGGGGACAGCGGCGGCTTCAAGTTTCCGAATAATCTGACCGGCGTGGTTAATAATTTTTTGTTTATTAGTGTCACTAATTTCCAAATTTTGGATCGCTGTTTTTATATCATCTAATGTTTCGCAAGAAATCAGAACCTGTTCTACTGTTTTTATTTCACGCCCCTGCCAAAAGCTTAATTGTAGTATGTTGTCTAAATCATTTTGAATACCATCATCATTGATATTTGATACTATACGTGACCCGACAGTCATACTGCAAAATAAAAGTCTCATTATTCATACCCTCCATAGCTCAAAATACCCAGTTTTAGCAAAAAAATACCTATGTCTGTAGCAATTAAGTATCGTTTAACTACGTAAAATAAATGTATTGATTTTTCCTGTTACATTTTGGTAAGATTGTTAAAGACCCCACCGACCGCCTGCGGCGGTCGCCTCCCCTATAAATAGGGGAGCTGTCAGTTGCAAGGCTGACCGAGGGGTCGTAAACAACAAGGAGTGTTGTATGCCGCCAGCATTAGTAAGGTCTGTTTCGTATTTGAATGAATATGCCCAGAAATTTGCGCATCGTCAGGCTACAGACCCCAATAAAATACAGGTTTCATATAAGTACTATCCTGCCTATCCTGCTGAGGCGGAAATTTATGACAGAGTAATGGCCCTAGGAGGCGATTTAGAGGAGATAGATACTGTTTTAGAATTTGCCTTGGCGACATATTATTCACCATCAGTTGTGAGCATCAGGCCACCGGATGCCACTGAATTATTGCCGGCAAACAATAGAAATTCCGCTCTTAAACTATCGTTAGCAGTATATAAAGAATTAGTAGAAATAAAGTTTTTAGATTCTAATAATAGAAATGCAATTGGCCGATATGAAGGTGTGTTGAAATTTATTAGTGATAATAGCGGCATCTCCCGCGCGGACATCGAGGCCTATTTCCGGCAGGGCATTGGCGCGCTTGTCGCCGAAACTGTCGACGCGGAGTTTAATAAGATTAGTTTTCCGTTATATAGATATAATGCCATATTGACACGCACTACTGGCAATCAATATATTTTAAGTTATAAGGACGTAAATGATGTTGTTAAAGAACTGCCCCCTGCTTCGCTGGAAACATTACTGGCTACGATGCGGCGAACTTCTGGTTTTGAGACAAGCGATGTAGACACCGTCAACGCGCAGGCCGCGCTGATACCGGCGGCGGTGTACGCCAGATGGCAGAGAGAGCTTGGCATTATCAATGGTCTGGATACATTAAAAAACGCGCTGACGGATTTTTATCTCGCGCCTACCCAGGCTAATTACAATATCCTGCTAGGCATATACGCCAAAAACCGCGCTGTTGAGCTGGGCAATCAAGGCAATGCGCTTTTTCAGCGGACTGTGATAAATAGACTGGTGACTACCCTGAGCAGTTTGAATAACGGGCTGGCCGAAAAAGTCACCGGCGATATGCAGAGAGTGAATATCCGCAATACAGCCGCGGCTTTAACAGACGCTAAATATCAGGCGTTCTCTACCCCATTTGGCGTCGGCGGCGGCAGGGATTAACGGACAGCGGCTGATTAGTTTGCGGGAGTAGGCGGGAACGGAGTTTTGATAAGCGCGCGGCGGGCGCGCAAAATCAATACGGCACATCCCAGATGATATTGCCGGAAGCAAAAGCCGGCAGGCCGGCCAGTATCTCGCCCCGCGGAGAAATAACCGCCGAGATGCCGTCCTCGGCCACCCGCAGTAGATGCCTGCGGCTTTCCACCGCGCGAAAAACATTGAAATGCAGATTTAGCTGATGTTCGGCCAGCGAGCGCGACCAGCCGTCCGAAGACACATTGACGATGAAATCCGGCCGCTGGCGCATAAACCCGCGCACATACGCGCCGTCCGCCGCTTCATAGCAGATAAGCGGCGCCACCCGCAGTCCGGGCTGGATAGAAAAAATATTGCGGTCGGAGCCGGGACGGTAAACGCCGGCGGCAATTTTATTGCGGATAAAATACGGCAGAAACGGCAGATGATAATTTGCCGTTTCCATAAAAGGAATGAGTTTTTGTTTGTAATGCGCGCCCCGCACGGCGCCGCCGCGGTCAATATAAAAAACCGCGTTGTAATTGTCGTTAAAACGCAGGGAAAAACTATCCGTGGCGCGGTTGCCCAGTATAAGACCGGCGTCCAGCCTGGACAGCAGCACGCGCAGACGCTGAGCCGCTGTCCGGTCTTCGCGCAGAGACCTGCCGACCGCCACCTCCGGCCAGACATACAGCTCCGGTTTATACGGCGCGGCTTGGAGGCAGGCCTGAGTGTAAGCATCCCAGAATAATTCCTCTGTGACCGCCGGATTATCCAGCCGCAGGCCGGTTTGGATCAAAGCCACCCGGATCGATTTTGTGTATTTAACCGGCGGAATATAATTTGCCGCGGCGACAAGCAGGAGCAAAGCCAGCGCCCATCCCCAGCGCAGTCTGCGGCGTTTGAACAGGTCATAGAAAATAAGATTGACCGCGTAAACAAACCACGACACCAGCCAGATGCCGCCCAGAGCCGCCAGCTGGCGCGCCGCGTAAATATTCCACTGGGTGTAGCCGATAATCTGAAAAGGCAAAGCGTAATCGCTGCAAAGCCGCAGAGCTTCAAAAAACACCAGCGCGACGCTGAACAAAAACAGCCAATTTTTGCGCAAAAAATAACGCGCCGTCCAAAAACCGGGCAGACTGCCCGCGGCAAACACAAAACTGATGAGCAGCCAGCCGGGGATATTCGTATGCGCCAGCCAGACAAAATACAAAAGATTGAAAACTAACAACAGCCAGAAATAATAAACGGCGGACACCCCGGAAGTCACGAGCCAGAACAAAGGCAGGCAGGACAGATAAGCCAGAGCGCCCAGATTAAAAGGCGGATAGCTCAAAAGGCTCAAAAGCAGATAGGCCAAGCTAAGGCTTAGGCGTTTTATATTCATACAATCCTTCCCTGAGTTTAGCATTTTCCGCGGTAAAAATTATTTCTAAATTACGCAGTTCTTTTTGCGTCAGACGCTCCGGCGTGTACTGCGGATCAGGCGCGTACCAGCTCTGCTCCCGCAGATAAGCCTGTATTTTGGGACTGCGGAAAATTTTGCCTTTCCGGGCTTCGATCAACGCGCGGAGCAATTCCAGCTCCTCGACGTTCTTGCCCGCCAGCTCCTCCGGCGCAAAAATTTGCGCGGCGTCTCTATTCCAGCGCAGTCCTTTTTTTTCATAAGCATATTTCCGGCCTTTATAGACAAAAGTAAAATGCGGCATGTTGTCCAAAACGCTGAAATGCAGAGCCACGGGTTTGGCTTCTTTGACAACGCCGCTGTTTAACTCAGCCAGATAGTATGCGCCAGACCAGCGGAAAATTACTTCTTTGATCCGGTCGCCGTCCAGATCCTCCTGCACGTAAATATCCGTCAGTCTCTCTCTGAGCCAAAAAACCCCGGCAGGCGGCGGCGCCGGGCGTAATTCTGTATTCCGGCTGGCGGTTAAATTGACCGCCGGCGTAAAAGTTATGGCGTATTTGTCCGTCGCCAAAACACCGCCTCTTAGCTCCGCGGCTTTTACCGCTTCGGGCAGGCGGTACACCGGCCTATAATAGGCGCCTGCTTTGAGATAAATCTGCCGGTCTGTCAGCAAAATATTTTTTTGCTGAATAACGCCCGCCCATAAAACTATCTGCGCGGTCGGCACAGGATGCACCCAGTCCAGCGCCCAGATTTCAGCCAATAAAATCAGCCAGAATAACCGCCGCATTTTTTTCAATCCCTCACTTTCACCACCAGCGGGCTGGCATTGACCCAGACCTGATCGGACAGCGCGAAAATTTCCGCCTCGCCGGGTATGTCCGAGACAAAATCTGTCCAGACTTCGCCCAGCGCGTCAGTCAGGGCGCTGTCCGGCGAAAATTTATCTATCATTTTCCAGCTGTTGCGCCGGGAAAAAAACTTCACCCTGGCGCCGGACACCGGTTCTCTCTGCTTATCCAAAAGCTGGACGCGCAGGCGCAGTTTCTGGCCGCGCGGCGTTTCCGTTCCGGCGGTCAGGCTGGAATGCTCCGGCGCAAAAGTGCTGAAAGTCACATAGACCGAAGCGGCCAGCGGCCGGCCGGCGGCATCCTCCGTGCCGTACAGCCAAAAATATATTTTATGCAGCCCCTGCGCCGCCGGCAGAGCGGATAAATCGAGAATACCGTAATAGTCGCCGGACTGTCTGGCTGGCACAGTCCGGTAGTCCGGCTGAAAAACGGCGCGCTGGCCTAATAATTTCGGCGCGGTTTTGCTGATTTTATTCTGCTGATCATAGCCTTTAAGCTCGGCGTAGTATTCGTCGGTATTCTTAGGCGGCGTCCAGACAAAAGGCAGCGGATTCGCCGGATCGGGCGCGGATTCTTTGCGCGCATAAAGCGGACGTCCCAGCGCGTCGCTGACCGTGAATTCCACCACCCGAATGTCCGCGGGCAGAGAATAATTGACCAGCAGAGGCCGTCCCGGCGCGGCGCGCTCCGGCGTATCCGCAAAAGCCAGAGTCTCCGGGGCGGCTACATCGGCTTTGAAACTGACGAGCTGTCTGGCATTTTCCGGCAGAGGCACGATGGCCGCCAGCGGCAGCAATCCAGCCAGCTGTTCGGCGGTTTTCACCAGCATACCCTCTGGAGAAATAATTTTTAGGCCGACGCCAAAATTATAGTCCGGCGCTATAGTATTTTCGTTCACCCGGCGCTTGACGCCGTACGCAAACTCCGGCTGGAGCTTCCACTGAAAATCGCGCGTTTCTGGACGCCGGGATTGACGCCCCAGCTCCGGCACCGGCAGCTCCGGCAGCTCAAAGCCCGCGCCGTCTGGATCGGGCAGTTCCGGCAGTTCGATGACCAGAAGCTGCTCCAGATACTGGCTGGCCGGAATAAGTATATTTTCCAGATAGCCGTCCGCGCCTCTGGCTTTGGCCGCGTAATTTGCAAAAAAAGCCGCGCGCGCCACCCGCCTGTCCTCGCGGCGGTATTTGGCGCCGGAAATTTCGTCGTAAAAATATTTCTGCTCGCCCGCCGAAGTCCGGGACAGCGTTTGATCGATCAGCCGGGCCGCGCTGTAAACCCGCGTCTGTCTGCGGCTGTTTTCATAGGCGCGCCAAGCGCGGTTTTCTCTGGCGTCCGCCAGCAGGCTGATGTTTTGATAATACGGCGCGGGATTTTTACGCGCCTCATCCAACGCGCCGGTGATCACCGGCAGAGCGCCGGCCTGCAAAACCATCGTATTGAGGCCGGCCAGCAGGCGTTCCGTCCGGGAATAATATTCATCTGGGCCGGCCGCGGTCAAAAGCCAGACCAGAAGCAGTCCTAAAATAAGGATTTTTTTTACCATCGCGCGCCCAGAGAAATATATTGATCGGAACCCAGACTGTGTTTATTCTGCGCGGCGTAGGCATAAGCAAAATAAACATAATCCATCGCCAGCCCGGCGCCGGCGGTGAAGCGGTCTTCCAGACAGCCGGCGGCTAGCTGAATGCGGGGCGTGAGCAGAATTTCCAGCCCCCAGTAATTCTGCGCCGGCACAGAGCCCTCGGAAAACCGACGGTCATAATACAAGCCCAGCTTATCCATTATCTGCCAGCCCAATCCCGCCGTGTAATTCTGCGGCAGGCGGTCAATACTGCCAGTGTCATACTCCTGATAGGCGCTGAGGTTATCCGCCGTCAGTCCCAGAGTGAGGGCGGACAGCCGGCAATACAAACCGGCGGCGCCAGACCAGCCGGAGCCGTAGCCGTACCCCGCGGAGATCTGCTGGCTGGAATGCCGCAGACTCACGCCCAGCCCTAGACCGGGCAGAATTTCTTTGGCGGCGGCCAGCACGGCGGTATTTTCATAATAAGACAGGCTGTCGATCAAAACAACCTCATTATTATTCAGGCTGGCCGCGGTTTCTGGAATATCCGCGATTTGCAGCTGTGCCCAGTAAAAACCTAGAGCGCACTGCGCTAGAGGCAGGACGGCGCTCAGGCCAAAAAAATCCACATCGGCAGCCAGCTGGGTCTGCAAGGTGGCTATCTCTTTTTTCCCGACAAAAGCCAGACCGCCGGGGTTCCAGAGAAAAGAGGCGGCATCCGGCCTATGCGCGGCATAAGCATTGCCCAGAGCCAGCGCTCTGGCCGAAGGCGCGATACTCTGCACAGCCAGAGCGCGTCCGCCGGCAAACTCCGCCGCGCGCAGCATTGACATCGTCAGGCAGAACAGTAAAATTATTTTTCTTACCGCCATTTCAACATTTTCCCTCTAGCTTTTACGGCGCGTTCTCCATCGCCCGCGGTTATTTCGTATATATAGGCGCCGTTTAACACACTCTGGCCATAGTCATTGGCGCCGTCCCAAACCACATCGTTGTACGGATCGCCGGCGGTGGCTCCCCTGCCCCCCTCTGTGCCGGGGAAAAAATCCAGCCGGCGCGCCGGCCGGCCGGCGGCGTCATAAATGCGAATGGCCACTTCCGCGTCGCGCGACAGACGGTAACGAATAGTAGTCCGCTCAGCAAAAGGATTGGGATAATTTATCTGTTTGTCTACGGCCAGCGGCCCGGCGGCAGACATAGCGTCCGCGAAAACAGCGGCTGGCACAGCCTGCGCCGCCAAAGTAAAAGGACTGTCCGCAGGATCAGCGCGCAAAGCCAGATATTTTTCCGGTATATGCACAGCATACACCGCATATGCGCCGCCCTTCTGCTCCACCCATACCGCGTAAACAGAATTATCATCCCCGGCGCAGATAGAGGGATCGCTAGCCAGAGCCTGAGGATGGGAAAGCAAAAGCGGCGCCGTGCCGGATGTTTCGCCGTTTTTCCTGCGCTGATAATAAATCCGTCCGGCGGCGTTAGTCACAGTGTGCGCATAGTCCGCGGTAAAAGCATTCTGAGTGATAAGCGCCAACCGGCGAGCGCGCTGCTGAGCGGCATAAGTCGCCCCAGTATCCAGTCCGTCCGGGTCAACAGTATACTCTACATTTTTATTATAAAAATTTCTGTAACGAACATCATACAAATCAAAATCCACATAACCCCAGACGGAGTGCCCCTGCTCCGCATTATGACAATCCGCATCCAAAAAATAATTGCCCGCATCTAAATAAACATTTTTATCCCCGCCATTTTCTATTTCTTCCAGCAAAACGCCATCTTTCCAGATTCTTGCCGAGCCAATTTTTTCATTCGTATGATCATTTATGCGCAAACACACCGCCTGCGGATGGTCGAGATAAAAATAATTGGCATGATGGTGTTCATCGCTTGTGGAGTCTTGCGCGTCGACGCTGCGCCTCACAGGGTCGCCGTACATATAACTAACTTCATACTCGCCGCTAATACTATTTTTTTCTACCGCTGTTTTGGCCAGCGGCTGTGAATAGCCGACTATCCCCGCCACGTCTGAATAATTCAGCGCGCTACCAATAACATAATCAAAATCATTGCCCACTTCATCAATAATTTTTAACTGCGCGCGGTAAGCGCCCGGCGAAAGCGCCCAGCCATCACTCAAAAAATCCGTAATGACAAAAGGATAATTCTGCGAAACCGTAAAATCTCTGGCGGGATAGGTTTCAACCAAATTATCCTTGCTGTCGTACAAACTCAAGATCAGCTGCTGGCGCAGCGGAAAATCTTTTAGATAAATATTAACCGTCGCTGTGGCCGCGCCTTCTAGCGGATTAAATATTTCAGAGTCTGCCGCGCTATTGTTCACCAGAATTTCGGCGCCGGCGATTTTTTCCCGCGAATTGGCCACGATCACCGCGCCGGTGACCGGAGCGGAAAAGACGCCCAGCGCGTCCGCGGCCTTGATTTCGTATTCATAAATGCCGTCCCGGATATATTTATGCGCGGCGTCCCGTCCGTCCCAGATTATCTGAAAACCGCCCGGCTCGGCTGTATGCTCCTGCGCCAGCTCTCCGCCGACCGAAAAATAAACTTTGAGCGTGGAAAAATCCGGGCGCTCCGCGGCATAATAAGCCAAATATTCCGGACTCTGCAGGCTGAAATTTAGAATAGTGTAATCTTTCAGCCCGTCTTGATTGATCGGCGAAATAGCCGGCTCGCTCTGGGACAGACTTAAAATCCGGGGCGCAGAAGCTACATAGAAAAAACTGCCTTCGGCTGCAGTTTTGTGATTGAAACTATCTTCCAGCAAATATTCATAAGTGTACCCGCCCTCCGGCATATTCTGATCGGCGTAGATTTGGTCAAATTGGAAACCCCTAGGACGCCGTTCCCTTTCGGCTATAGTTTTATACAGCGCGCCATTGCGATAAAGTTTGGCGGTTAGATACAGCGGCCCGGTCGAGCCGCCCAGCTCATAGTTAATATTAAGCAGACGATAGAGCAGAGCTTCCCGGGAAAGAATATCCGGTTTAAGCATTATATGTTTGATAGCCGGTCCGTCAGCGGTGATCCGCAGCGGCGCTTCAAAAACGCCGACGTTACCAGCCAGATCTCTGGCCGTGATCCGCAGAGCATAATCGCCGCTAGGCAAAACAGCTCCATTGGGACGGTTGCCATTAAAGATATAAACGCACTCTTCCGCAGCCGCTAAAGAAATTTCCGGCGTCAGCGTCTCTGCGGTTTGTCCAGCCAGCAGTTCTATGCGCGCCGTAATGTCCTCGTTCGGAGTAAAAGCAAGCGCGGCCTCGTCTATGCCCCCCGACCAGATTTCCGCCGGCGACAGAGTTAGAGCATCAAGCGCGGGCGGAATGCCGTCCACCGCAAAGCCGCTAAAACTCTCATCTTGGTATTCTCCGGCTTCCGCGTAAACACGCAGAGTATACAGCGCGCTCTCCAGAGCGCCGGTGGGTATGTCCAAAATATGCTCGCCTCTGGCCAATTCCCGCTCCAGCAGAAGCCGTTCCTGTCCAGACGCGCCGCGTATATAAACAGACACGCGCGCAAAACGCAGCAAACGCAGGGTTAGTTTTTCCGGCTGCTTTTCCTGAATATATTTTGGCGCGGCTTCCGCCAAATCAATAATCGGATGCTCAATATTGATAAAAATATCTCTCTGCCGCGCCGAAGTCGAGTTGCCGGCCTGATCGGTGAGTGTGATTGCCGCGCGGTATTTGCCGTTTTTCAGCTCTTGGAATTTATTCCGTCCGTCCCAGCTCAAGCTGGGCGCAAAACGATATTCCGCGCCGGCGGCGGTATAAACCAGCTGTTTATCAGCATCGTAAATCTGGCAGCTAAGCGCCGCCGGCTCTCGGCTCCGGGCTTGCATAACCGCCGCGGCGGATTTATCTGACAGCACATCGGGACTGACCAGCAGAGTTTCAATATCCGGCGGACGCAAATCAAGATATATTTTTCCGGTCTGGCAAGCCGGTTCTTTATTTCCCTCCGGATCGGCAGCAAACAAGAAATAATCATAACCTCCCTGCCGAGGGTTTTTAGGCGCCCAGCTCAACCGCAGCTCGCCGGGCTTGCTGCCGCTGGCATCCAGCCGCTCCACCAATTCATCTCCGGAGAAAATTTCCAGCTGAACAGCCGCCGGACTTTCGAGCTTCAGCTGAAAAACCGTCTCATCTTTAACTCCGTCGCCATTGGGCGAGAAATATTCGTTATTCTGGCGCAATTCTTTTAGCTGGTAGCCGAGCGACAGGCTCTCCGGCTGGGATTTATTCACCAGCGACAGCCATAAAACACCGCCGGCAAAATCCAGCGAACGCACTTCTTGTCCGGCATATTGTTTGAGCTCGCCGAGATAGGCGCCGGTCTCGCTGAAAATCTGCACGGATTTATTGCCGGTGTCGGCCACATAGATTTTCTTGCTTAAACCCACCGCCACATCCTGCGGCAAAAGCAGCTCCCCCGGCAAAGAACCGCGGCGGCCAAAACTCAAAAGCAGTTTACCGGACGGCGAATATTTCACTATGCGGTCTGCGCCGGTGTCCGCCGCATAAATGTTTCCGTAAATATCCACCGCCAATCCGTAAGGATTGCGCAAATCGCCGAAACTATCCGATTTTTTGAAACTATCCAGCCTGACCCGCGTAATTTTATTGCTGCCGCTGTCCAGAACAGATCGGAAGAG
>JAITIS010000121.1 GCA_031279305.1 Candidatus Margulisiibacteriota bacterium
AATATTTTTTTTATCCAATTCATTCAGCACAGCCATTATGCCGCCGGCCTTGTCCAGATCCTCGATATGGTCAGGGCCTGCCGGCGCAAGATCGCACAGATGGGCAACCTTTTCAGAAACCTCATTGATCAGCCGCAAAGTTATCTGCACGCCGGCCTCGTAAGCGATCGCCGGCAGATGCAGCGCGGAGTTCGTCGAGCCGCCCAGCGCCATATCCACGGCCAGCGCGTTATCAAAAGCCTCTTTCTTTAATATATCGCGGATTTTGATCTCTTTTTTGATCAGCTCGCTGATCTGCCGGCCGGACGCGCGCGCCAGTTCGAGACGCTCCGGATACACAGCCGGTATGGTGCCGTTGCCGGGCAGGGCGATACCCAGCGCCTCGCAGAGACAATTCATCGTATTGGCTGTGAACATCCCGGAGCAGGAACCCGGCCCCGGACAAGCGGCGCACTCGATAGCGTGCAATTCTTCGGCGTCGATCAGGCCTTTGGTAAATTTTCCGGCCGCTTCATAGACTTGATTGTAATCCAGAGCTTTGCCGTCCGGACTCCGGCCTGCTAACATCGGCCCGCCGGAGATCACGATCGTCGGCAGATTGAGGCGGCAGGCGCCCATAATCATACCCGGAATAATTTTGTCGCAGTTTGGTATCAAAACCAGCGCGTCAAAAGCGTGCGCCTTGGCCATAGTCTCGACCGAATCGGCGATTAACTCGCGGGAGCCCAGCGAATATTTCATGCCCTCGTGCCCCATCGCGATGCCGTCGCACACGCCGATCACGCCGAATTCCAGCGGCACGCCGCCGGCCGCGCTGATCTCCTCTTTGACCGCGGCGGCGATTTTATTCAGATGCATATGTCCCGGAATAATATTATTGTAGGCATTGGCAATGCCGATAAACGGTTTGCGAAAATCCTCATCTTTAAGTCCGGTCGCCCGGAATAAAGAACGGTGGGGCGCTCTGGCCGGACCCTGTTTCACGTCATCGGAACGCATTTTTACTCCCGAATAATTCTGCCCATTCTAAAACTACTTGTGCTTATCTGCAACTTTTGCGCACTGTTTGCGATATATTTATAAAACGTTTTTAGGGAATTTATGCGGAAAAAACTTATAGCCGACCAAATTTCCAGCAGCATATATCAGGGATTGGCTCAACTATCTGCTTATGCTGCCGCTTGGGATCATTTGGCTGTCATCCGGCAGGGCGCCGCCTTGCGCGATATTCTATACAGTCTGGATGTCGGCGTGCCGTTGTCGGAATTCAGCGAAGCCGAACAACTCGCCGGAATTCTGCGGGATCTTTGGGAAGCTCCTTACACCGCGCGGGTTAAAACAGACGCCCTCGAACTGTATTTGCCGCAGGCCGAGATTCCCCGGTATATTCTGCGCCGCAGTTCCAGCCAATCGTTATGGCTGTACCGTTATCTGGAGCAGTCTCATATCCATATTCCCACTGTATTCATCTTAAAACATCCGGATGCTGTCGACAACCTAGACAAACTGGTGCATTTGTTGCAGGAAAAGCTGGACGATGCTGTCGGCATACTGATTAGCAGTGCCACCGAGAAATTCGAGCAGCGGAAAAATCTGCTCAAGGAACTGCCTCAAACACGCCAGCCCCCCGACGCGCTCCAGAAAATCGGTAAATTTCTGCGGGCGGCGCTGCTTTTGCCCGTCCGTTTTTTTGTTTCGGAAAAATTCGTCCGGGAACATTCCGTGTTTCATTTCACCTATCCAGAAAATTAAACTATAATGAGGTGTATGGAAAAATTGGCGCTGGCCGCTGATCACGGCGGTTTTGAATTGAAAGAAATTCTCAAAGAATTTATTGCCGGGCTGGGCGGCTACGAGCTAAATGATCTCGGCGTCTACGCCGCGGAACCTGTGGACTACCCGAAATATGGGCGTCTGGCGGCGGAAGCAGTCGCCTCTGGACAGGCAGACCGCGGCATTATTTTCTGCGGCACGGGCATCGGCATCTCTATCGCCGCCAATAAGCTCCAAGGCATACGCGCCGCCAACTGCACCAGCGAATTTATGGCTGAAATGTCCCGCCGGCATAATGACGCCAATATTCTGGCGCTGGGCGGACGTATCGTCGAGCCGGAGCTGGCCAAAAAAATCGTGCGGGTTTGGCTGGACACGCCGTTTGACGGCGGCCGTCACGCGCGCAGGGTCAGGCAGATCGAGCCATAGATTCCGCAGGTCTTCTGGCTTTGACCAGCGGCAGCTGAATTGTGAAAGTCGTGCCAAAATTTACTTGGGACTCCACTTTTATCGCGCCGCCGTGCTCCTCGATGATTTTGGCAGCGATAGACAGTCCCAGCCCCGTGCCTTTTTGTTTGGTTGTGAAAAAAGGCTGAAATAATTTTTCCTGATCTTCTTTGGCAATGCCCGCGCCGTTGTCGCGGATGGTGATATTCACCTTGCTGTTGAAAGGATCGCGCCTAGCGCCCAGCTCGATGTAGCCTTTGAACGGCCGATTCGGGGGCATCGCTTGAATGGAATTAAGCAGCATATTTAAGACCACCTGCGTAAACTTTTGGGCGTCGACGCGGATTTTTAAGCCGTCTTCAATATTCAGCACCAGCTCCACATTATCCTGTCCGGCCTGCGGGCGCACCAGATTAAAAACGCGGCCGGCAATATCTTTAAGCTCCACCGTCTGCATTTTGATTTCCGGCGTGCGGGCAAAATTCAAGAATTCCTCGACTATGGCCTTGAGGCGCTTGATCTCCGCTCCGATAACCGGCCCAAATTCATTCCAGAACTGCTGGCTGCCCTTGCTGGCGTCCAGCAGCTGCACGCACATATCCAGCGCGGTCAGCGGATTTTTGATCTCGTGCGCGATGCCGGCGACCATCGTGCCCAGCGAGGAAACTCTGTTGAGGCGCGAAAGTTCTTTGATTTTTTCCTGCGCGTCTTCATATAATCTGGCGTTTTCGATAGCGACGGCCATTTGGCCGGCTAGGGCCATCAGCAGATCCATATTGAGATTGGCCAGCGGGCGGCCGGTCCGCGCGTTATCGATAGTAAAAAGGCCGATCACTTTTTCTTTGGCTTTCATCGGCACCGCCACGTAAGTGTCCGCGCCCAACCGTTTGACATATTCCGTATTGCGCGTCGTATGCGGCACCAGCCGGGGTTTGCCTTCTTTGAAAATCCGTCCCAGCACGGAATTTTCCACCTGCAAAGTGATGTCTAACAAAAGCTCTTCTTCCGCGCCGTAGCCGGCCTCTGAACGCAGCTCTTTGGCCTGATCGTTGTAAAGAAACAAAATTCCTCTGTCGACATTGATCACCTGAATAACCGCTTTGATAATGCTTCCGTAAATTTCCTGAATATTCAGAGTCGAGCTGACCAGCCGCGACACATCCGAGAGCGTGTTTAATTCTTTAATTTTATTGTGCGAAATCTGCCAGAGTTTTAAGACCTGCAGGAACAGCGCTAAAAGCAGCGCCGCCGCCCCGACCGCCAGCGCGAAATATTCCAGAGGGCAGCCCAAGGCGCCGGCCAGCCCCACAAGCGCTCCGGCATAAATCACCGCCAACACGCCGACTAAAACGGTGTATAGCACGCTATTTTTTATATGCGCAAATCCCCCCATAGCAGCTCCAGTATCCGGCATAATAACATATTTTCGCGCAATATAATAGTCATATAATAAGAAACTAATATTTAACAAAAATTCAGCAAAAATTAACTTCTATACATATTATGATTTTTAAGCTAAATCTCGGTTATAGCTATTGACAAATTGAAAATTTATAATATAATTTACTAGAAATAATTATTAAGTATACTTCTATTGTATATAAGATTATTTCCTGTTACAATTGATTAAACAAGTAATTGTTTAATTATTTAAGCACAGGAGCTGGTTATGAGTAAAATTTTATATGTGTCGGAAGCGCTGCACCAGCAGCTAAAGTTTTTGGCGACGAAGTTAGGCATCACGATGCAGGACGCGACGGATGAGGCTGTCGCGCACTGGATCAAGCGGCGCGAAGGCGAGGAAAAACAAAAAGAGCTTTTGTTAAACCGCATCGAGCAAAAGCTCAGTTTGGATGAGAAGCGGCTGTTAGAGGCCATTCTCCATAAGCGCAGCACCTAGTCTGTCTCTTTTTCGGGGGGAAAAGGGATAAATAAAAAAGCCAGCGGGATTACCGCTGGCTTTTTGTTTTCAAAAAAAGCCGGCGTTATTTTATTGTTTTGCCCGTTAATTTGCCGTACATATAAGCCCCGGAATAAAAAGAAACCGGCAGAGTAAAAAGCAACCCAACGCCTACTAGCAATAATCCGAGTAGATTAAGCGCCCCCACAGCCAAATACCAGAGAAAAAGCGTCCAGCGGTGGCCGGTGGTATATCGGCGGCTGGCGGCCAGCGCCTGCGTGACTGACAGATTTTTATCCACCACCAGCAAAGGAGCCAGCGCATAAGTAAGCGCCCAAACCACTCCGGGAATCACCAGCAGGAGATAACCGACACTAACGATCAGGCTGGTCAGAATATACACGCCCAGCATAGTCCAGAAATAAGCCACATCATCCCAAGAAAAATATTTCAGCGCCGGTTTTTGGCCGTTTAATACCGCCAGCAGAATTTTTATCCAGCCAACCGTAATCAAAACACTAACCAGTATAAAGAATAGAAAAACGATAATACCCAAAATACTGCTGGCCACCTGCAGTATTTGCAGCAGGACGAGCACCGCCTGAGTAAGAATGGCAATGCCCAGCGTCGGCCAAAAGAATTTGCCTGTTTTTTCTATGCCGTAGCGGAAAGAATCACCTAGCGAAAGTTTCCGGCCTCTGGGGACCGCCTCCGTCTTTTTTTGCCCTGATTTTTTTACCATTTAGAACCTCCTTAAAATTTTAGAATCATTAAAAATTTTAGCAGATAATTCTATTTTGACAAACCCCTGTCAACTCCGCTTTATTGACTTGCCGGCCAATTTAGCGTAGACGCGAGCACCAGCCGCTTAAGGTCAACGCGCCCGGAAAATCCCCAGCCGGGTCTATTTTTCATCTTCAGGGCCGCCGACATAGAGCCGCTTATTGTCAAACATATGGGCTTTGGCTGTCCAAGCGGTGTCTGTCGGATTTCTCGCCACAAATTCGGCAAAACCGACCAGTTTGGCGTCAATATTGTCGATATAATGCAGAGCGACCGCTTCCCTGGTCATAGGCGTCTGGGGCGAGCCGAATTCGCGCGTGCCGTGATGGGAAATAATCAGATGTTCCAGCAGCATTTTTTTCCGCGCCGGAAAATCCGGCAGCAGGCTTATTTTTTCCTGGAGCATCTGCACGCCCAGCACGATGTGTCCAACCAAGCCGCCGCTGTCGGTGTAGCCAAAAGTTAGTTTGCTGTAATCCAGCTCGCGCAGTTTGCCGATGTCGTGCAGAAACACGCCCATTAAAAGCAGGCTGCGGTCGAGCGAATACTGCCCGGCTAAAAACACGGCTATATCTAACATCGCGGCGACGTGCTCCAGCAGTCCGCCAATACAGGCCGAATGCATAGACTGCGCGGCCGGGGCCCGGACAAAATCCGCCAGCAGTTTTTCGTCGCTCAAAAATAATTCCGCCAGTTTTTTCAAATCCGCGTCCGGGATCGCAAGCAGAATATTTTTTATTTTTTGCAGGGTCTGCGGAATGTCCGCGCTGGTGTGCCGGACAAAATCCGCCAGCTCGATTTCCTGTTCCCGCGCCAGCCGGAGTTTTTCCAGATTGAACTGTTTTTTACCTTTATACTCGCCCAGCGCGCCGCGGACTTTTACAAAAGTATTTTCTTTTAGCCGCGGAAATAACTCCGCGTATTCTTTCCAGAGATTGGCCTCGATCTCGCCGCTGGCGTCGGCCAGTTTGAGAGACAGATAAGCGTCGCCGACCTTGGTGGTGCGCTCCTGCTTCTGCGCGACAACTAAAAAAGTCTCCACAGCCTCGCCGGGTTTTAAGTCTTTGAGCAGGGGTTTAACCATAATCATATTTTAGCCTAACCGGCGTTAGTTTTATATAGCCGGTTAATCCAGCCGCCGGATCAGGCGCTCCAGTCTGGCGCATTTGCCGCGCACATCGATCTCCAGATACACCGCGTTAAATAATAATGCGCCGGTTTCTACCACGTCAAATTTGGCTTTAAGACCCGTCAAAAATCTTTTTTGCGCGGCTTCGGGGCTCATACCGAGATTGGAATCGCGCGCGCCGGTCATACCGGCATCCGTGATGTAAGCCGTGCCGTTTTTCAGTATCTGCTCGTCCGCCGTCTGTACGTGGGTATGCGTGCCTAAGACCGCGGACACCCGGCCGTCCAGATAAAACCCCAAGGCTTTTTTCTCCGACGTGGCTTCGGCGTGAATGTCCACAAGCACCGCGTCCGCTTTCACTTTGCGCAATAAATTATCCGCGGCCTGAAACGGACAGTCTAACGGCGTTTCAATAAATGCGCGCCCCAGTATGCTGGCCACCAGCACCCGCATACCTTCTATATCCAGCAGCACATAGCCCGCGCCGTACTCGCATCTAGGATAATTAAGCGGTCTGGCCAAAAGCGGCATCGCGGTTATGTCTTTGAAAATTTCTTTTTTGTCCCAGATATGATTGCCGCCGGTCAGCGCTTGAATGCCTATTTTGGCAGTCAGCTCCTTATACACCGGCAGGGTCAGGCCAAACCCGCCCGCCGCGTTCTCGGCGTTGGCGATGACCAGATTGGGCGTGTATTCTGCCCGCAACTCCGGCAGGACTCTAGCCGCAGCCCTGCGCCCCGCGGAGCCAACAATGTCGCCGATAAAAAGGATTTTGAGCATTAAATCAATTTCCCAAACATAAATACTTGTTGATTTTATAATATTTCCAATGAAAAAATAAGCCTGTCCAGTTGAAATTATCTAAAAGAAGTTACGATAAATAAATGACCGCCACAAATTAACAGGCAGGCATAAAAAATGTTTAAAAAACTGATTGCAATGGTGACCCTAAAATTTAATCAAAAAAATTACGCCGGCGCGTTAGAGGATATGCGCAAAGCCATAGAGCTAGATCCGGCCAACGCCGAATATTATTTTATGAGCGGCAACATCAAAAACAATCTAGGCAATTATTCCGAAGCTATCGCCGATATAGATAAAGCCTTGGAATTAAATCCCGGCTTTGCCGCAGCCTACACCAGCCGCGCCAGAAATAAAGGGGCGCTGGGAGATTATGCCGGGGCGCTGGCCGACTGCGCCAGAGCCAAAGAACTGCTTGAGCCGACTAACACGCAAAGAATGGCGCAGCTTTACGAGGTGACGGCGGCCACCAAAGGACTTATGGGAGACGACTACGGAGCGCTGGCTGATTATACAAGCATTATAAAATTAGATCCTAGCAATGCGGCGGCTTATTATCACCGCGCCGTCGCCAAAAGCCAAATAAAAGATTATTCCGGTGTTTTGGAGGATGTCCATAAGGCGCTGGATTTTATTGCTTCAGGCCGGCTTAGCCAGCTGGAAGTTTTAGACTGTTATATAATTATTGGACAGGCGGAACATTCAAGGGGAAACTATCCCGCCGCCCTGCGGTATTACGACGCTATAATTGAACTATGTCGCGGCAGCGCCATACCTGTGCAGCCCAATATTTATATCAACCGCGCGGAAACAAAAGTTATGCTCGGCGATAAGCAAGGCGCTATGGAAGACCTGCTGCTGGCCGAAAAACTGGGGGCAGAAGACGCGCGCAGACGCATTGCGCTGCTGGAGGCAGGCCTGTATTAGAGCTTATTTGGCAAAATCCTGCACTCTGGTCTCGCGGATGACTGAGACTTTGATCTGTCCCGGATATTCCAGCTCGGCTTCGATTTTTTTGGCAATATCACGCGCGGTTTTCACAGCGGTGGCATCATCGACTATATCCGGCTTGACCATTACGCGGATCTCGCGGCCGGCCTGTATCGCAAATCTTTTTTCCACGCCGTTAAAACTGTTGGCGATGTTTTCCAGCTTTTCCATCCGTTTGATGTAGGATTCGATCGCCTCCCGGCGCGCGCCCGGACGGGCCGCGGAGATAGCATCAGCCACCATCACGATGATCGCCTCGATAGTCTGCGGCGGCACTTCTTCGTGATGCGCCACCACCGCGTGAATGACCTCCTCGGATTCGCCGAGTTTTTTCAAAACTACGCCGCCGAGTTTGGCGTGCGTGCCTTCGTTCTCAAAATCGATGCCTTTGCCGATGTCGTGCAGCAAGCCGGCGCGTTTGGCCAGCCGGTGATTGACGCCCAGCTCCTGCGCGATCAGGCCGGAAATATGCGCCACTTCGATAGAATGCTGGAGACAGTTCTGGCCGTAGCTGGTACGGTAAGCCAGCCGGCCAATGAGATCGTAGGCTTTGGGCGAGAGGTTCTGCACATCCAATTCCAGCGCGGTTTTCTCGCCGGCTTCCTGCACTCTTTTAGCCAGTTCTTTGCGCATCTTTTCCACAGTTTCTTCGATGCGCGCCGGATGAATACGCCCGTCGCTGACCAGCTGTTTCAGGGTCAAGCGGGCGATTTCGCGGCGGATCGGGTCAAAACCGGAGAGCACCACGGCTTCTGGCGTGTCGTCGACGACCACATCGATGCCGGTCAGCTGTTCAAAAGCGCGGATATTCCGCCCCTCGCGGCCGATAATGCGGCCTTTCATATCGTCGCTGGGCAGCTCCACCACGGAAGTGGTGTTTTCCACTATGTTGTCAATGGCACAGCGCTTGATGGCCAGCGCCACGATATCTTTAGCTTTTTTCTCGCTGACACGCTTGGTTTCTTCCTCATAATCGCTGATCAGCCGGGCCGCTTTGCTTTTTAACTCTTGCTCCAGATTGTCCATCAGCTGGCGCTTGGCCTCTTCTTTGGACAGCGAGGCGATTTTTTCCAGTTTGTCCGCCTGCTCGCGGTACAGCGCGTCCAGTTTGCCGCGCTGGTTTTCCAGACCGGATTTTAATTCGGACACTGTCTTATCTTTATTCAAAAGACCGACCTCTTTTTCGTCAATGCGGATTTCTTTTTGCGCCAAATGCTGTTCGATCTGGTTAAGCTCCGAGCGGCGGTCGCGGATTTCTTTTTCAAATTCATTGCGCAGTTTTAACAGCTCGTCTTTGTTTTTAATCTCGGCGCTTTTGACAATATTTTCCGCTTTGAGCTCCGCTTCGGACAGCATTTTTTTCACCTGCAAATCCGCATTTTTCAGCTCCGAATCCGACAGATATTTAGAATATAAAAGCACCACCACGCCGCCGACGACCAAACCCGCCGCCAATATAATAATCTCCAACATTTTAGTACCTCCAGTTACCTCATTTTTAGGCTTCGACTTTTTCCGCTATTTTTTCTTCCTCCAGAACGTCCGCTTTCATCGACTCCCGAACTTTCCGCTCGATCTCCTGCAAAACCGCCGGGTTATCTTTTAGATATTTGCGCGCGTTCTCGCGTCCCTGTCCCAGCCGCACGTCGCCGTAGGTAAACCAAGTGCCGGAACGGTCGATGATTTTGAGTTTCGCGCCCAGATCCAGCAGATCGCCCTCGGCGGAAATGCCGCCGCCGAATAAAATATCAAACTCCGCGGTCTTAAAAGGGGGGGCGACTTTGTTTTTCACAACTTTCACTTTCACGCGGTTGCCCAAAAATTCGTCGCCGTTTTTGAGCGTCTCTATCCGGCGCACATCCAGCCGCACCGAAGAATAAAATTTCAGCGCGCGGCCACCGGGCGTCGTCTCCGGGTTGCCGAACATCACACCGATTTTTTCACGCAGCTGATTGACGAAAACCACCACACAGCTGGATTTATTGACGATCGCCGTCAGTTTGCGCAGAGCCTGTGACATCAGGCGCGCCTGCAGTCCCATAAACTGGTCGCCCATCTCGCCCTCGATCTCGCTTTTGGGCACCAGCGCCGCCACGGAATCCACCACGATAATATCCACCGCGCCGCTGCGCACCAGCGTCTCGCAGATATCCAGCGCCTGCTCGCCGTAGTCCGGCTGGGAAATGAGCAGATCATCCACGTTCACGCCCAAATTGCGGGCATAGGACGGGTCCATCGCATTCTCCGCATCAATGTAAGCCGCCACCCCGCCGCGTTTCTGCGCCTCGGCCACGATATGCAGGCAGACTGTCGTCTTGCCGGAAGACTCCGGCCCGTATATTTCCACAATACGTCCTTTGGGCAGGCCGCCGATGCCCAGCGCGTAATCCAGCGAGATCGAACCGGTCGGTATCGCGTCAAGGGCCATTCTGGAGGCCTCGCCCATTTTCATAATCGCGCCTTTGCCGTGATTTTTCTCGATCTGCCCCAGCGCGATTTTCAGGGCTTTTAATTTGTCGCCGCTTATTTCTTTTTTTTCCTCAGCAATTTTATTTTCTTTTGCACTCATAATTTCCTCCTAAATATTTAATTTATTCTAGGTCGCCCAGATACAGCCAGACGACGCCCAGAGCGGCCTGCGCTGCTTTGGCGCGGATGTTTTCCCGGCTGCCTTCAAAACTAAATTCTTTCACTATGTCCCGTTCTTTATCCGCCACGGCCACAAACACCGTGCCGACCGGACGGCCGCCGTGCGCTTCCGGCCCGGCCACCCCCGTGATGCCCAGACCGATCCGCGCAAAGAGCCGCGCGGCTATGCCGCGCGCCAGACCCAGCGCCGCCTGCTCCGAAACTAGGCCGTGCTCGGCGATAATCTTCGGCGCGATGCCGGTCTGGATTATTTTGGCCTGCGGAGAATAACACACCGCTCCGCCGACAAAATAGGCCGAACTGCCCGGCTGGGCGGTCAGCATTTTACTGACCAGACCGCCGGTCAGCGACTCCGCCACCGCGATAGTGATTTTCTGCGCGCGCAGAGTTTCGTAAAGCCGCTGTTCCAGACCGGCCGTAAACTCCAGATTGGCCCTGTCCATAAAAGACTGGAATTGCTCGGCCATATTATTTCAAACTGTCCCGGTGCGCCCAAAAATATTCGGCGCCGGAAATAACAGCCAACACAAAAGACACATAAAAAACCTCTCTCCCGAACGGCCAATCCGCCAGCAGCAAAAACAGGGCAAGCATTTGCGCCGCGGTCTTCCATTTGGCCAATCTGCTCGCCGCGACCACCGCGCCGCCCTTTTCTAAAACCGCGCAGCGCAGCCCCATCACCGCAAACTCGCGAACGACCAAGATCAACACCGGCAGCACTTCTATTCTAAGCTGCACCGCCAGCAGGATCAGCACGGTCAGCACCAGAAATTTATCCGCCAGCGGATCCAAGAATTTGCCCAATTCCGTGCCCTGCGCGAATTTTCTGGCCGCTAAACCGTCCAGCCAGTCGGTCAGCGAAGCCAGCGCGAAAAAAAACGCCGACCACAGGCCATCCGCATACATCAGCGATATAATGACAGGAACTAATAGGACGCGCAGCAGAGTGAGGCCAAGCGCGTAATTCAAGTAAGCGTGGCTTTCAGGATATAACCTTCCGCTCCCGTGATCCGCGCGGAAACAAAAGAACCCGGCGACAGACGCGAGGTAAAATTTACGCCGCCGTCAATATCCGGCGCCTCATACTGGCTGCGGCCAAATTGAGGCATATCCATTAAAATTTGCGCTTCTTTGCCTATCATCTTTTTATTCTTCCTGTCGATTACTCTGCTTTGCGCCCCGGTCAACGCGGCACTGCGGCGGTTTTTCACCGCCCGCGGCAGCTGTCCTGTCAACTCCGCCGCTCTGGTGCCTTTTTCCCGGCAGTAGGCAAAAACGCCCACTTTACTAAATTCGTACTCCTCTACAAAAGCCAAGAGCGCCTGAAAATCCGCCTCGGTTTCGCCCGGATAGCCGACTATAAAATTTGTCCGCAGGGCTATGTCGGGCACAATTTCCCGGATGAGCTTTAATTTTTGCTTAATTAAAGCGGCCGTGCTGTCCCTAAGCATAGCTCCAAGCACTCGATCGGCTATGTGCTGTAAAGGCAGATCCAGATAATGGCAGATTTTCGGTTCCCCCGCCATTGCTTCCAGCAATTCCGGCGACACCCGCTCTGGATAGGCATACATCACGCGTATCCATTGCAGTCCACTGACTTTCACCAGCGCCCTGAGCAGGTCCGCCAGCCTGTACGCCCCGTAAAGATCAATACCATAAGAGGTAGTATCCTGCGCGACCAGAGAAAGCTCTTTGACTCCTCCAGCCGCCATACTTTCGGCTTCGGCAATTATATCATCAATAGGTTTGGAGCGGTACCCCCCGCGCAGGCGCGGTATAGCGCAAAAAGCGCAGGCATTATCGCAGCCGTCGGCGATTTTGAGATAGGCGCTGTGCGGCAGAGTCGCGGGAAAACGAAACTCCCGGCGGGTCAAAATACGGGGAATAGCCCCTGCATTCCGGCCGCCGCCGGCAGTATTTTCTAAAATACCGGCGATGTTCGGCACATCACCCACACCGACTATGGCGTCGACACCGGGATATTTTCTCAACAATTTCTCTTTTTCGCGTTGCACCAGACAGCCGGCGACAATCACGCGGCCAAAATAGCCCTGCTTTTTTAAGGCCAGCAGTTTTTTGATCTCCGCGTCAGCTTCCCTGACCGCCGGGCCGATGAACGCGCAGGTGTTGAGCAGGGCAATATCCGCCGGCGGATCGCCGGTGACAACGCGGTATCCCCTAGCCTGCAAAACACCCAGCATTTCCTCGGTGTCAGTGAGATTTTTCGGACAGCCCAGACTGATGGGGAAAATAGAGGGCATTTATTCCTCCTGCTAGCGAAATAATATCACAAACATTAAGAATAATCCGTGAAACAAAATGTTCCACGGGACAAAACACATACGTTGATCAATATATATAGGCATAATAAAATGAAAATATGCCCAAAAATAACCGCAATTTGCGCAAAGCGAACAGAGCGAAGAAAGACGAATT
>JAITIS010000014.1 GCA_031279305.1 Candidatus Margulisiibacteriota bacterium
CTTCTGGCTACAGTTACCGTTACAAAAAAGGTCTGCCGGTCGGCGTGGTTGCGCGGGTGGAGCTGGCCGCCAACAATCTGATCAAAAAAGTCGTGGTCGTGCCCTGCGCTGATTTATCCGCTCTGGATATAGTCTTTTTCGTGCTATGAGTTATTTGCGGTACGGTGTGGTTTTTTTGCTGGCCTATATTTTGCAGACCACCTGCCTGGCGGATTGGCCGGTGCGGCCGGAGCTGCTCCTGCTGGCGGTTTGTTTCGGTTTGTCCGGCCGCGCCTGCGGAGGAGCGCTGGCCGGTTTGCTGACGGGGATTTTTTTAGATCTCGCCAATGGCTATGGTTTTTACAACTCCGCGCTGTACGGACTGCTTGGTCTGCTCTGCGGTTTCATGCCGGCCAGTATTTTTCGGGATTTTCGCTCGTTGGTTTTTGTGAATATGCTGCTGGGCTCGCTGTTGCTCAACGGCGGCTATGCAGTCTTGACTAAAATTTTTCTCGGACATTTTATTTTAGTTCCGCTGCCGCAGTATCTTTGGACACTGCTTTTAAATTTATTGGCTTTCTGGCTGTTGCAGTTTTTGCTCAAAGAGAAGCGCCGCGTTTATGCTTAATAAGCGCAGGCAGGCGATAGCCAAACACACTTTCTGGCTCGGCGCCTTTCTGCTGGCCGTGCTGCTGGCGCGGTTGTTTTATCTGCAAATCTTGCGGTATGGTTATTACGATTTTTTGGCTGACGGCATTCGCTCGCGGATTATTCCGACCATTGCGCCGCGGGGCGTCATTTACGACCGCTACGGCATTGCGCTGGCGGAAAGCAGGCTGGTCTACGCGCTGGATGTGCTGCCTTATCAGATCAAAAATCAAAATTTTGTTTTAAGTTTTTTGCGAAATATAAAAATCGACACGTCCGCCCTGGAGCGCAGATTAAAAAACAAAGAGTATTTGCCTTATGAATTGCTCACCGTGAAGCGTTCGCTGGAGCCCTGGCAGATTGCTTACATTGAGGAAAACAAACAAGCGCTGGAAGGCGTGGTGATCAGCACGCGTATCGTCCGGCATTATCCGCAGGGCAGTGAGGCCGCGCACCTGCTCGGCTATGTCGGGCAGATCGGCTCGACGGAACTGTCTAAACTAAAAAATTACGGTTATCAGATGGGCGACATTATCGGTCTGGCCGGCGTGGAGCGGTATTATGATTCTTATTTGCGCGGCGTGGACGGCGGCCAGCCACTGGAGGTGGACGCGTATGGCAATCCAGTGCGCAATCTGCGGACGCTGGAGCCGGTGCCTGGTCACAATATTCAGCTGACGATCGATTTTGCGTTACAGCGGGAAGCCTCGCGCGCTTTGGGTGACCGCAAAGGCGCGGTGGTCATTATCAATCCGCAGACCGGCGAAGTGCTGGCCATGGTTTCCAAACCAGATTACAACCCAAATTATTTTTCGGATTTTCTCTCTGAGCAGGAATGGCAGGATTTGCGCGCCAAAGACCATCCGCTTTACAACCGCGCGCTCGGCGCTTATCCGCCCGGCTCGACTTTTAAGATTGTGACTTTTCTCGCCGCGCTGGAAGATAAGATCGACACCGCTAAAACTTTTATTTGCAACGGTTTTCTGGTCGTCAATGGCCGCCGCTTTGCCTGCTGGTATCTCGACCGCGGCGGCCACGGCGCGCAAAATTTGCTACAAGGTTTTGTCAATTCCTGCAATGTTGTTTTTTACAATCTCGGTCTCCTGCTTACTCCGCAGAAAATCGCCGACGCGGCTGCCGCTTTTGGCCTCGGCACGGCGACCAATATCGATCTGCCTTTTGAAAATAACGGCTTCGTACCGACCGAGCGCTGGAAAAAACGCGCCTACGGCCAGGACTGGTTCCCCGGTGATTCCTTGAATATGTCGATTGGCCAGGGCTATTTGCTGGCCACGCCGTTGCAAATGGCTTTGTTGACCGCGGCGGTGGCCAATAAACAAAACCGTTTGTTTAAGCCCTATTTACTGCATAAAATTGTTTCCGCAACCGGCCAGCCCGTCGTGCAGAATAAACCGGAGTCCGTGAATACGCTGCCTTTTGCGCCGCAAAATATTCAGCTGGTCCGTCGGCTGCTGCGCGAGGTCGTCGACGACGGCACGGGGCTTAACGCCAAGATCGACGGGCTGGTGATTCGCGGCAAGACCGGCACGGCGGAAAATCTGGGCAAAGACCACGCTTGGTTTGTTTCTTACGGTCCTTATGAAAATCCCGACCTAGCTTTAGCAGTTTTTGTAGAGGAAGGCGGCTTCGGCGGCGCGGTCGCGGCGCGTATTGCCAGAGAAATTTATCTGTGGTATGACGCGCGGCAGAGAGGGATTAACTAATGGATATTTTTCGCTCCGGTTACAGTCCCTGGCGCAATTTCGACTGGCGTTTGTTTTTGACCGGCTTGGTTTTATCTTTGCTCGGCCTGCTGACCGTGGCCGCGACGCACAACCCTGCACAGCTCAAACGGCAGATAATCTCTCTGGCGCTTGGCTTGATTTTGTTTTTTGTGGCCACTGCGCTGGACTTCCGCAAATTCAGCCGCGCCGCGGAAATTTTGTTCGGCCTCTCGGTGTTTCTCCTGATCGTGGTTTTAAATCTGGGGCAGACAGTTTACGGCGCGCAGCGCTGGATCAATCTGGCCGGTTTCACTTTTCAGCCGGTCGAGCTGGCCAAACTCTCGCTGATCTTTATGCTGGCCAAATTTTTTGAGCAGCGGCAGGGCAAACTGGACACGATTTTTGATATCTTGCCAGGCTTTGTGCTGGTTGGCGCGCCGTTTTTTCTGACCTATAAACAGCCGGACCTTGGCTCGGCGGTGGTGCTGCTGGTGATCTTTTTTCTGATGGCTTACTGGGCTGGCATGAAATTTTCGCGGCTCTTTATGCTGACCTCGCCGCTGTTGAGCATTTTGGCTCTCTACACTTTGCCGGTTTATCCGCTGTTGTCCTGGGGGATTTATCTGGCGCTGATTTTTGCCGCGCTGTGGCTGCTGCATTTTCCACTGCTGGATTCGGCCATTTATTTTAGCTTAAACTTTTTTTCCGGCCTGTTTTCCTCGTTTTTTTGGCGCAGCCTGTCGCTGTACCAGCGCAACCGCATCCTGTCCTTTATCAATCCCGATATCGATCCGCTGGCGCGCGGCCTGCGCTATCACACGGTCAAATCGGTGATCGCGGTGGGCAGCGGCGGTTTTTGGGGCAAGGGTTACCTGCAGGGTTCGCTGACCAATCTGCAGTATATTCCTCAGCAGCATACGGATTTTATTTTTTCCGTCATCGGCGAGGAGTTTGGTTTCTGGGGCGCGTTGCTGACGGTGTTTTTGTTGTTCTATTTATTGAGCCGTGTTTACACTATTGCCGCGCAGTCCGGCGACGCTTTTGGGCGTTACCTGACGGCCGGCATTCTGGCGCTTTTGGGTTTTCAAATAATTATCAATATCGCTATGAATATCGGCCTCGCGCCGGTGGTCGGCCTGCCCCTGCCTTTCCTTTCTTACGGCGGCACGGCGCTGATTATCTCCTGGGTGAGTCTGGGGCTGGTACAGTCGGTTCGCATGCACCAGCGCGCGATAGAATTGTGAAAATATAATTGTGTTATAATTCCCCTGTTTCAGAGGCTATTTTTGAGGAGGATTTTAATGAATGCTTTGTTAGAGCATCAACTAGCGCGAAAAGACCCGGAGTTGTATCAGGCGATCGGCCAGGAATTGCGGCGGCAGCGGGACAAGATCGAGCTGATCGCTTCGGAAAATTTCACTTCGCCGGAAGTCATGGCGGCGCAAGGCTCCTGCCTCACCAATAAATACGCGGAAGGCTATCCGGGCAAACGTTATTACGGCGGCTGCGAGTACGTCGATGTGGCTGAAAATCTAGCGCGGGAGCGGGCCAAGAAACTTTTTGGCGCGGAGTATGTCAATGTGCAGCCGCATTCCGGCGCGCAGGCTAATACAGCCGTGTATTTCGCGCTGCTCAAACCTGGCGACAAAGTCCTGGGCATGGACCTGGCGCACGGCGGGCATTTGACGCACGGTTCACCGGCCAATCTTTCCGGCGCCTACTATCAGTTCGTGCCTTACGGCGTGGCAAAAGAAACAGAAACCATTGATTACGCCGCGCTGGAGGAGCTGGCCGTCCGGGAAAAGCCGAAAATGATCGTAGCCGGCGCTTCGGCCTATCCGCGGATTATTGATTTCCAAAAAATACGCGAGATTG
>JAITIS010000024.1 GCA_031279305.1 Candidatus Margulisiibacteriota bacterium
TGGCTGTGGCGTAAATTCTGACAGGTTTTTTTAACGCCGGTAATTTGTATTTAATAGACGATATTGTTTATGCCGGGCGGATAATATAAACTAACCCTATGGCTGGCGCCCCCAAACTAAATCTTTCCCAGTCCCTGACGCTCACCCAGCAGCTCAAAATGGTGCTCAATCCGCGGATGCTGCAGCTGCTCAAGACGCTGCATCTGCCGTATCAAGATCTGCTGGAGTCCATCAACAAAGAAGTCGCTGAAAATCCCGCGCTGGAGGTGGCCAAGCAGGACGAACTTTTGCGCTACGCGCGGACTTTGACGCGCTCCGGGGAAAAGCCTCTGCCGGCTTATGACGAGACCCGTCCGGACCGGGAATTAAAAGCCCGCGGCCCGACGCTCAAGGAGCATCTGCTGGAGCAGGCTAGGCTGGAAGGACTGGAGGGCGTTGATTTGCAGGTCGCCGAGTTTTTGATCGACGGCATCGATGAGCGGGGTTTTCTGGAAAATTACGCGGAGCTGCGCGCGGAGATAATGCAGGCGCTGGATGCGGCGCGCACCAAAGTGGATAATATTCTGGCGGTTATCCAGACTTTTGAGCCGGAAGGCGTGGGCGCGCGCAGCCTCAAAGAATGCCTGCAGATCCAGACGCGCGAGTACAATTTTGAGTCGGAAGAGCTGCGGCGGGTTATCAGCGACACGATTAAATATCATCTGAACGATCTGGCCCAAAAAAATTACGCGGCGATCGCGGAAGATCTGGATCTCGATCTGGAAGGCGCGCGGTATATCGCGGATTTTATCGAGAAAAATCTCAATCCTCTGCCCGGCAACGCATTCAAAGGCGAGAGCGAGACGCAGACGGTCATACCTTCTTTTATTGTCCGCAAGGATGAGCACGGTGCTTATACCGCGCAAAATTTGGAGTCCGACAAAGGCCCGCGGTTAAAAATCAGCAACCAGTATTTGCAGATGCTGGACGATCCGCGGACCGACGAGCAGACCAGAGAGTATCTGAAGGAGCGTGTTGCCGCCGCCAAGCTTTTTTTGGAAAATCTGCAGAAGCGTTATCAGACAGTCCAGGGCATCGTAAATATTATTTCCAGAACCCAGGGTGATTTTTTTGAGAATGGCTATTACTGGCTCCGGCCGCTTCAGCAGGACAGTCTGGCGCGGGATGTTGGCGTGCATCCCTCGACGATCAGCCGGGCAGTCTCGACCAAATATATAGAAACGCCGCAGGGGCTGTACCCGCTCAAATATCTCTGTCCGCGCGATTTCCGCGGCTACACGGCTATGCAGCTCAAAGGTATGCTGATAAAAATTTTGGGTGACCAGCCGGAGCTGTCCGACCAAAAAATCGCCAGCTGGCTGCTGGAGCGCCGCGGCATTGACATCAAGCGCCGGACGATCACCAAATACAGATTAGAATTAGGGAAAGGATCATCGTATGCCCGCAAAAATAAAACTGGAGAAAATTCCTAGCCAGAGCTTAAAAACTCTGTATGCCTGCTTTAACTCTTCCGCCGGAGGTTTAAGCGCCTCTGCCGCCGCCGCGGCTTTGCAAAAACACGGGCTTAATGAGCTGGACTCGCGCCGCAGAGAAACTCTGCCGGCCAAAATTCTTAAATCTTTGAGCGAGCCGATAATTCTGGTGCTGCTGGCGGCCTCGGCGGTGTCTTTGTTTATTCAGCATTATATAGAAGGTGTTGCGATACTCGGCGTGGTGGCGATCAATACGGCGGTGGGTTTATGGCAGGACGGCAAAGCGGAAAACGCGGTGGATGCCCTGCAAAAAATGCTGGCGCCGCAGGCCAGGGTCCTGCGCGGCGGTCAGCTGGAGATCATCGCGGCCAGCCGGCTGGCGCCGGGCGATGTGCTGGTTTTTGAGGCGGGAGATATTATTCCGGCGGACTGCCGGCTCATCAACGGCCAAGATATTCTGTTAGATGAGGCGCATTTGACCGGCGAGAGCAAGCCGGTGGGCAAAAAATCCGGCGAACTCAAGGGTGAAAAAAAATTATACGAGCTGACCAATATTCTTTTTGCCGGCGGCAGAGTGTTAAACGGCGCCGGACAGGCGCTGGTTTTTGCGACCGGCCGGGCAACCCAGATGGGCTTGATCGCCCAGAATATAGCCGAAGCGGCGGAGGAGCGCACGCCCCTGCAGCAGAAAATGGGCGGCGAGACTAAATTTCTGGTCAAGGCGGCCGTCTATGCCGCGCTGGCCGTGCTGCTGCTGGGTTTCTGGCGGGACGGACTGGCGGCTTGGCATCAGATATTATTGCTCGCCATCAGCGTTGTCGTGTCGGTTTTTCCCGAAGGCCTGCCGGCCTCGATCTCCATCGCATTGTCGCTGGCCGTGGAGCGGCTGGCTAAAAAATCAGTTATCGTCAAAAGACTAGTTTCGGTGGAGACGCTGGGCAATGTGGATTATATCTGCACCGACAAAACAGGCACGATCACCCAGCACGTGATGACGGTCAAGGAATATTTTCTCAAAGGCAAATACCAGACCGGCGCGGAACTGCTGGCGATGCTGGCGGACGGCGACACGGAACTGATCAATGATATTTTTGAGGCGGCGATCACCGCTTCGACCGCCAGTCTGGTGGAAAGAGACGGGACTATCCAGCAGGAAATCGGCGATCCGACCGAAACCGCCCTGCTCAAGTCCGCCTACCTGAGCGGCTTCAAAGCGGAAATTCTGCTAAAAACTCACAAAGTCGCCGAGCTGCTGCCTTTCGCTTCCGAACGGATGTATTCCGCCGCCAGAGTGCTGGAGAAAGACGGCGCCGCGGAAGTGTACCTCAAAGGCGCGCCGGAAAAGATACTATCGCTCTGCGACCGCTGGGCGGACGGCGACAAAATATTGCCGCTAAAACCCCGGCAGTTTCTCTCCGCGCTGGCGGCCAGATCGGCCAAAGGTTTCCGCCTGATCGGTTTTGCTAAATTCAGCGGCAAAACTGTTTTAACTAAACCGGCGAAAAAAGGCGTGTTTCTGGGCGCGGCGGTGATCTACGATCCGCCCAAAGACGAAGTGAAACAGGTCATCAAAGACGCGCAGAACGCCGGCGTGCAGGTGGTGATGATCACCGGCGACAGCCGCAAAACCGGATTTTCTATCGCCGAGCACGTGGGCATCGCCGCGCGGCTGGAGCAGGTGATCGAAGGCCGGGAATGGGAAAAATATACGGCTAAAGAACGCGCCCGGAAGGTTGAAAACGTGCGCGTGTATTCCCGCGTGGCGCCGTTAGACAAGCTCGACATAGTCGCGGCGCTCAAAGCCAATAAGCATATCGTGGCGATGACCGGCGACGGCGTGAACGACGCCCCGGCGCTGAAAAAAGCCGATGTCGGCATTGCAATGGGGCGCGCCGGCACGCAGGTGGCGCAGGAAGCGGCGGATATTATTCTCACCGATGATAATTTTTCAACAATAGTGCAGGCGGTGCGCGAAGGCCGGACAGTTTACAACAATCTCAAAAAATTGATTGTCTATCTCATCACGAACAACATCGGCAAAGTTATCGCCATATTGGGACTGCCGCTTTTAGGCCTGCCGGCGCCGCTTTTGCCCCTGCAGATACTCTGGTCTAATGTCATTATGGAATCCCTGCCCTCGGTGGCCATCAGCACGGACAGCGCGGCGGATGATATTATGCGCGCCGCCCCTAGCCGGTTAAACGAGCCGCTCATCAATCCGGCGGAACGCCGCCGGATGTTTGTGGATGGGCTAATTTTCGGCATTATGATCGCGCTGGGTTTTCTGACCGCCTGGCGGGTCACCGGCGGAATAGCGGCGCAGGCGCAGACCGCGGCTTTTGTCATCGCCCTGTTAAGCCCCCAGCTTTACGCTTTTGTCCTGCGTGATGGATGTGTCTGGCGCAGATTTACCGCGCCCAATTTTATGCTGAAATTGTTTTTCGCGCTGAATATTTTTATCACGCTGGCGCTAGTTTATGTACCGGCGCTCAATTTGATTTTCGGCACCGCGCCGATAGAAAATTATTACACGCTCTGGGCGGTGCTGGCCTGTTCACTGTTTACGCCGCTGTTCAGGCTGGCGGCGGGGCGCGGATAGACTTTTTTCTCCCGCGCCGCCCGAAAAAAATCCTGAAGCAGCTGCCCGGCTTCGGCGGCGAGCAGTCCGCCGGAGACCGCTGGATGATGATTGAGTTTTTTTTCAGCCGGAATATTTAAGACCGAACCGCAGGCGCCGGATTTGGGGTCGGCGGCGGCGTAAACCACACGCGGCAGACGCGCCAGCACAATCGCGCCGGCGCACATCGCGCAGGGCTCCAGCGTGACGTAAAGCGCGCAGTCCGTCAGCCGCCAGCTGCCCAGTTTACGCGCGGCGCGGCGTATAACTACAATCTCGGCGTGAGCGCAGGGGTCCTGCTTGGCCTCGCGCTCATTGCGCCCGCGCGCGATTATTTTGCCGTCCCGGACAATGACCGCGCCGACCGGCGCCTCGCCCAAAACAAAAGCCCTGCGCGCTTGGCGCAGGGCTTGCCGCATAAAATGCCGATCGTCTTTATTTGGCATCCAGATAGATAGAGTAATAAGCGACAGCGGCCACATTCAGCGGCCAAGCCAGCGCATAGGCCAGTATCGCGCTGGAAGCGAGGCTGATCAATACAGCGGGCAGGAGCGAAACACTGTTTAGCAGATTCAGCGCGCAGCTAATAATGGTGCCGAGCGTGCCGGCAAAACCGAGCTGAGTGACGTAATTTAATATAGGATAATACGGGAAAGCCCAGCCAAAAGCCAGATACGGCACGACTGCCAGCAGACCGATGGCTAAAAACACCGTCAGCGCGGTAATTAGTATGGGCAGAGCGCTCAGAACAAAATTAAACGCCAATTTTTGCGGAGATTTTAGCGAGATAACCCAGACAGTTTTGACCGCCTGCCAAGCAGAAGCTCTGGGCTTGTCAACCAGCGCGGCGGTAAGCAATTTGCCGCCGACTATGAAATAAATCCCGAACAAGGCAAAAAAGACCGCCGCCGGCAGAAAAAGCAGAGCCATTAAAAAATTTCCGGCATACGGCAGTTTGACCAGCAGACCGATCCAGTAAGCGGCAATGCCGATCGCCGCCGCGGATAACGTAAAAATTAGCAGCGCGCCCAGCTCTTTCCAAAATAAAGCGCTGATCGCCGGCCAGACATTTAGTTTGGCGGTTTTGGCAATACTGCCTTTGGCAAACAGATACAGGCCTAATATAAGAATCAAGCTGATTGCCAGCAAAGACAGATAGCCGAGCATTTCGACGGCCGCGACCAGTTCGGCAGAAACTTTGGCAGCCAGCGTGCTGGTCAGCAGAGCGAATATCCCGGACACGAGAAACAGCGAAAAAAGCGTCTTGGCGGTGAAGGAGATGCTCCGCCGGTCAAAACCAAACTTGATAATATCCGAAAAACTTAATTTGCCGATATTCATAAAATAACCTCCCTGCAAATGCTTGGATTTATAATAGCATAAAAACAGAAGCGCGTGCTAGAATTTTTTGCGTATGAAAATTTCTGTGCTGCTGCCGGTCTATAATATAGAAAATTATCTGGCGGCAACGCTGGCGTCGCTGGCGGAGCAAACTTTTCGTGATTTTGAGCTGGTTTGCGTGGACGATGCCTCTAGCGACTCCACGCCGGAAATAATGCGCGGTTATGCCGCCAAATTCCCCGCGCTGCGGATTATCCGCAATGAAACCAATCAGCGTCTGGCGCGCACGCTCAATATTGGGCTTAAAGCCTGTCAAGGCGAGTATATTTTCCGGCTGGACGGCGATGATTTATTAACCCCGGACGCGCTGGAAAAAATGGCCGGAGCGCTGGAGCGTTTTCCGCGGGCTAATGCAGTGGTTTGTGACCGCCTGCATATAAATAAGGCCGGCGAGCCTTTTCGGGTTTCACTGACGCTGACCGAGGATTATTATCTCAAAAAAAATATGCTGTTTCGCACGGCTTTTGGCGGACAGCCCTGCCTGATCGAGCGCGCAGTCTGGTTTGCCGCCGGACTGCATTCGGAATTTTTGCGCGCGGCCAGCGACAGGGACATCGGGCTTAAAATGGTGAGACATATCCAGATAGCCGGCCTCCCGGAGCGGCTGTACCTGTACCGCGAGCACGCGGCCAATACGACCAGCGGCAGCGGAGCTTACAAAAACTCCGCGGAATTTCAGGAACATTTCCGCCGCCTGACGGACAGGGTTTTTCAGCCGGAGGATTATGTCAACGACTGGGCTATGGTCAAAAGGCACAAAGCGCTGGATTTTGATTATGCCGGCGAGAGAAATAAAAAATACGCCAACACCATTCTGCGCTGCGCTTTGTGTCTGGCGGCGCGGGGACAGAAAAAAGAGGCTCTGGCGGAAATTAAAAAGGCGGAGTTTCTGGCCCCGCGGATCAATTATGCCGCTTTTGCCGCCTTGATCGCGCTGGGATTTCGAGATTTGCAGAAATTCTGGGTGAATATGAACTGCTGGTTTAATTATGCTTATGACGAAAATAACATAGTGGAGCTTAAAACAAAGAGCTGAGTTTTTTCCGGAACAAATCTAGCCGGTGCCCGCGCAGGGCCTTTTGCAGATTTTTATTCACCGCGTAATTGACTTTGCGGACGATGTAATTTTTAATTTCCTGCGGATAGCCGGGATAGCGGGAAAATAAAATTTTTTCGTTGCGGGCAAGCAGTTCTCTTCTTTTTTGCGCGCCGGCTGTGCCGCGGCCTTGGTGCCAGATATAGGTGGTGTCGTCCATTAGATGTTTCCAGCCCTTGGCCCTGGCGCGCAGCGACCAGTCGTTTTCCTCGCCGTAGCCGCGGCCATAAATTTCATCGTAATAGCCAACCTCGTTTAGCGCCGCGCGGCGGATATACAGACAAAACCCCATCGCGGTGGGCAGTTCCGGATAAAGCCTCAGCGAATTTTTTTCGACAAAAGCCGCCATCTCGTCCAGCGTGAAAAATCCAGGCACCGCGTTAGGGCGGAAATATTTGGGCATAGAGGTGATGGTGCTGTTGTTGGACATGGCGGAGACGGAGGCGATATTTTCCGCCCTGTACGCCGCGACCTGCATTTTGGCGAGCCAGCCCGGAGTGACGATCGTGTCATTGTTCAAAAGTATTACATCATTGGCGGACTGGCGCATACCGAGATTGGCCGCCGGCAAAAACCCCTCGTTCTTTTTTTTGTTTATAACCGTGATATTGGCCTCCCGGCCGGCAAATTCCCGCTCCAGAGCCAGCACCGCGCGGTCGGAACTGTTATCGTCCACGATGATTAGGCGGTTTTCCGGCGCGGTATGGCGCATAACCGAATTCAAGCAGTTTTTGGTCAGCTCGTAATTATTAAACACCGGAATAATCACATCGACTGGCATAAAGCTAGTATAGCTTCCTTTATTGCGAAAAAAAACTGCAATTCCGGGCCTAACCTTACGATAAATACTAGAAGATTATTATTGGCAGGGTAAAATGTTTTATAAAGCGATTGCTACTTCTGCGGAGCCTCTCCTTAGTTTATTTGGCGGTTCTATGCGGCTGGTGCCAATTTTCAAGCGGACCGTGCGGCTGCGGGCTGATGATCCGGCCGGGTTAAGCGGACTTTACAGCGTTTTTCCGCCGAACAGCAGAATTATGATTGTGCAGACCCATTCCGATGATTGTTTAATTCACGCTGGCTGCACAGCCGCTATTATTGGCGGCGCTCTAAAAAATATGAGCTGGGAAGCGCATCTGGCGACCCTAGTGTCCGATGAGGCGGGAGTGACCGATAGTTACGCGCGGAATTATTATAAAAATGTGCTGAGGCCGCAGGGCAGCCACTATGCTGGTTTGCAAAATATCAAACGATATATCCGTTACAGAGAAAGCAATCTAAACGCGGCTGAACTTGGATTTCAAAACAGGCACACTCAATTTGATTTTTCTTGGCCGGTGATCAGCGCGGTGTATGACCATGATGGCAAAAGACTGCTTTCTTCGGCGACTGCTTATCGAAAACCGACTAACGGAGATTTGGCCAGAGTCTGTGATTTTGTTGCGGATTTCCGGGCCGATATTTATTTGATGGCTTGGCCGGGAAGCCTGCATCAGCATCACCGGCAAAGCACCTCGCTTTTTCTGAAAGCGATCAAGTGTTTTAATCCGTCCGCGTATGTTTATTTTTGGCGCAATAAAGAAGAAAAAGAAAATAGTCTTTTCCCGGATAATATTTGTTTGTATTATTCAGATCAACAAGAAAAAGAAAACAGCCTGCGCATCCATAATGCCAACGACTCGCAGAATACGCGCCGCGGCGGCAGCGGTCATTATTATGAAGAAATGGCGGAGGATATAGGGCAGTATGTGAATAAACGTTATCCGCTGGCGGACGCGCCGGGACATTACGCTGAAGGTTTTTGGGCGGCTAGAATAGGGCCATAGGCTCTACCCAATTTGTTAATACTATATTATGATCCTGCGGTGAAAAAAATAATTTTAAGCATAATGCTGTCCGCCGCGCTGCTCTTGGCCGCAGAAGGAGAAAAAATAATGACCGCCCCCAATCCAGTCGTGGCGCTGAAAACCGGCGCCGGTGTTATCAAAATAGAATTGTATGCGGATAAAGCGCCGATTACCGTGGAAAATTTTCTGGGTTATGTCCGGGACGGCTTCTATGACAACACGCTTTTTCACCGCGTGATCCCCGGTTTTATGGCGCAGGGCGGCGGTTTTGTCTCCGGTATGACACAGAAAGAAACCCAAGCCCCGATTAAAAATGAAGCGGGCAACGGCCTCAAGAATACCCGCGGCTCTATCGCTATGGCCAGAACTGCCGTGGTGGACAGCGCGACCGCGCAGTTTTTCATCAATGTCGCGGACAACGCTTTTTTGGATCACGCGGACGACACGCCGCGCGGTTTCGGTTACGCTGTATTCGGCAAAGTCATCGAGGGCATGGATGTCGTGGATAAAATTGTAAACGTCCCGACCGCGGCTTTCGGCCATTTTCAGGATGTGCCACGGGAAGACGTGGTCATTATTTCCGCGACTGTAGAATAATTGTTCTGTAAAGATATTTACAGAACGGATTTACTTCCAGCGAAAACTGGCTTTACGCAGTTTGTCCATAATAGCCAGGCCGATGCCTTCTTCCGGCACCGGCTCTGCCACGATGTATTCCACGGCTCTGTCTGCTTCCAGCCGGTGCAATGCGCTAAATAAATTGGCCGCGGCCGCGCGCAGATCGCCCTGCGGGGACAGCGCCTCCGTCCGCGCGAATCCTGCCGGCGCTTTTTGCAGAACCAGACAACCGGTTCGGCTTTTGTCTAGCGGAGGTTCCGCGCCGAGCAGATACAGCGGTTTGCCGGGGCTGTAATGCGACCGGAGCAGTCCGGGGCTGGCCAGTCCGTTGTTTTTTACCGGCTGTCTGGAAACCGGCAGTATTTTGGCCAGATCCTCCGCGGTGATTGCGCCCTGCCGCAGGATCGCAAAACCGTCTTTGGGTAGCGCGATGACTGTGGACTCCAAACCGATTTTGGCCGATCCGCCGTCGAGTATGCATTCCAGCTCCGGCAGCTGCTGGCGCACGTGCTCCGCGGTCGTGGGACTTAACCGGCCAAATTTGTTGGCGCTGGGCGCGGCCAGAGGACAGCCGCTTTGCCGGATCAGCTCCAGCGCGATTTTGTTATCCGGCACGCGCAGTCCGACCGTGGACAGTCCGGCCGTGACTATATCCGGCACGCTGGCCTTTTTGGGCAGGACTATGGTCAGCGGCCCCGGCCAAAATTTGGCGGCCAGCGCTTTAATATTTTGTGCCAAGCCCGGCCGGATAACCGCCAGACCGTTTATTTCCTCTGGATCGGCAATGTGCACGATCAGAGGGTCAAAAGCCGGCCGTTCTTTCAGTTCAAAAATTTTCGCCGCGGCCAGCGAATCGAGCGCGTTGGCGCCCAGCCCGTACACCGTCTCGGTCGGAAAAGCCACCAGCCCGCCGGAGCGGATAATATCTGCCGCTTGTTTTATGCTGGCGGACATAGTATGTTTATCTTAACCCAATAAAGAAAGGATGAGAACAATGAGCGAGGCGCTTAAGTTTTTACAGGATAATACCCTGCATTATGTGGCGACGGTGGGTCTGGACGGCCGGCCTAGGGTGCGGCCTTTTCAGTCGGTCTATGTGAAGGCCGGCCGGATCTATTACTGCACCAATAACGCCAAAGCTGTTTACAAAGAACTGCAAAAACAGCCGGATGTGCAGATTAACGCGCTGGAGCCCCAAACTATGAGCTGGCTGCGCGTGTCCGCGCGGGCGGTTTTCACCGAGGATGCGGAAATTAAAAAAGAAATTTTTGCGGCTTATCCCAGCCTGAAAAATATTTATCAGGAACCGGCCAATCCTATATTTGCGATTTTTTATCTTGCCAATCCTCAAGCGGTTTTGTACACATTCAAGGAGCCGCCGCGGGAGCTGGCGGTTTAATCCGGGGCAGTATTGGTTTTGCCGTCCGCGGCGTGTATAATAGCTTACGCGTGCGGTTTGACTGCACAGCTTGCTTAAGAAAAAGGAGAAATATGCGAAAAGTACTATTGCTGGGGATACTGGTTTCTATGTGCTTATTCAGTCAGGTTTTTGGTTTTGCGACTATATTGGCTGGCAGCGGAGACACGATAACATTTACCACAAATGTGCCCGGCGTCGAGGTTTTGCGCAATGGTGTTCCGGTGGCCCAAATTGAGGGAACTATGTATTCCATAAAAGTCAAAAGAGAAAAAGGAGACACAGCTTTTGTCTTTAGGAAAGACGGATATTATGACCAATCCATTATTCTGGGACGCTCTATTTCTCCCTTTTTTCTGGGAAATTTAATCACCGGCGGAGTATGGGGTTCTACTACAGACAGTATTTTTACGGGAAATTATATGGAATATTCTCCGCAGCAATATTATGTGCAGATGACCAAGAGATCCTAGTTGCCCCGCGCTTATCATAAATGGGCGTCAGGCGGATAATTTTTCTTTTTCTGCTGACGCCCGTTTTTTTGTCCGCTTACACCAAATTGCCGGAAGCCGCAGGGCGGGAAATAACCGCCTTTGCTTTGTTTAATTACGATAATCTCATTGCCGACAGCTATGAAAGCAACAGTCCCTACATAGATCAGCTGGCGCATATGCTGAGCGCGGCGACCAAAATAGACCGGGCTCAATATGTCTCGTTGTTAAGAAATCCAGAGCTGAGACAAGAACCGCAGCCCGTGCGGTATATGTTAAAAATAAATCAAAAGACCAAAGAATTAAGCGGTTATTATTTCGTCGACACTGATGATTAAAAAATTTTTGGGGATTGGGCTGTTAATTCTTGCTTTGGCCGGCGCGGAGGAATATTGTTACAGCCGCGAATGGCTGAATCTGCTGTACTATGAGCAGACCCTGTCCGGCTACCGCAGTCTGGCCGCTTATGACAGTTTTTTTGTGGCGCCGCAGGGCAGGACCGATCCGCAGGCGGAGTACGCGGCGTCCCTGCGTCTGGTTGAACAAAATGACGCGGACTTCAAAACCAAATTTCCCCTGCGCTATAAATATATTGCCAGACAAAATAATCTGCCGTACGCCCCGGCGGTAGTCCTGACGGAAAATATCGCCAATCTAGCATTGGCCTATCCCAACCGTTATATGCGCAATCCCGTGTCTATGTTTGGGCATCTTTTTCTGATCTTAGAAACAGACAGGGGTTTTTTGGACAGCCGGATACTGCATTATGTGGCGGACACCGGCGGCGACGCGCAAGATCTGCTGTATGCCATCAAGGGACTTTCGGGTAAATATCCGGGCGCGTTTTATAAAGAACAGTATTATAAAAAAATTAAAGAATACAATTATCTGGAAGACCGCGAGGTTTTTTACTATGACCTGAAATTGACGCCGGAGCAGCTAGAGGATTTGCAGCTGCACTATATAGAGCTGCAAAACACGATTTTTTATTATTATTTTCTGGACGCCAACTGCGCTTTTTATATCGGCAAATTATTAAATGCGGTTCTGCCCACGGATATTGTCCGCGGCGGCGTTTATATTCTGCCCGCCGATATTATCAATAATCTGCGCCGGCAAAACTGGCTGGCCGGCGCCCGGCTCCGCTCCACCGCCACGGAGACTTTTAATAATCTTTATAATGCTTTGACCGGCGCGCAAAAAGCGCGGATAAAATCCCTGCTGACTGTTCCCGCGGCGAAGGATGTGGACGCGGATCTGGAGACGCTCAAGGCTTTTCTGGCCATCTCGGAATTTATGATCAGCAACAAAAGTTATCTAGCGGAAACGATCAGGCGCAACCGCATCCTCGCCTATCAAAAACTCAGGGAGCATAATGTGTATAATCTCCGGCCTGCATTCACGGCGGCGGCGGCGCAGAATATTGATTATCATTCTTGGAGATTAACGCTATCCCCTCAAGAGTCCGCGCAGCTGGAATTTACGCCGATCCATTTTACCGAACGCTTAAATAAGCTGAATGTGAAAGATGTGCGCTTGCTGGGTTTTGGCCTGCGGACTGCCGCCGGACAGCCGCCGCTGGTCAATTTTGACTTGCTGGAGATAGATAATTTAGGGCAAAGCAATTTGATTCTGCCGGCCGTGTCTTGGTCTGCGAAAAGTCAGTTTGCTTATCGGGAAACATTTTTGACCAATCAGGAGCTGTATTTGGGCTGCGCGGTCAATTTGCTGAACAAGGGCTTATTCTCGGTTTTAGCCGGCGGCAATTACGCGAATTATGATGATTTAGCGGCGCGCTCTCTAGGGCGGCTGGATTTATTGTCCGGCTTAAAAACGGAGTGGAAGCAAAATCTGACGGACAGCCTGCAGGTTTTGCTGGGCTACGAGCATAAATATAAAACAGATTATCAGCGTCTGGAGCTGGCTTATGACCGGCAGAGTTTCTTAGGCAGGATAACTTTTCTTAATTCTGTCTACGGCGCGAACTGCCAGCTAAGTTTGACGCGGTTATTTTAGCTTTTGGGCTAGCCAGACAATATTTTCGCCCAGCCTGGCCATCGTGGCGGCGCCTTCCGCGTCTTTTCCATAATCGCCTATGTCGCGGGCTAGACTCATATTCCAGTAGCTGCTGCCGGGAACGATCATATCGTTGATCAGGAAAAAATGCTGTATGGAATCCAGCACGTGCAGACTGCCGGCCCGGCGCACAGCGCAGACCGCCGCGCCGATTTTGCGGCTGAAAGCCTTGCCGTCGCCCCGGCTTACATAGCCGCAGCGGTCGATGATGGCTTTGAGCTCCGGCGTGAGATCGGCGAAATAAGTCGGCGAGCCGAGGAGCATAACAGCTGCCTCTTTCATTTTAGCGTACACTTCATTGACCCAGTCATCCTGCGCGCACCGGCCGGGTTTTTGATAACAGCTGCCGCAGGCCAGACAGCCGCGCACCTCGCGCCCGCCTGCCTGATACAGCTCCGCGGACAGCCCGGCCTGCCGGCAAACAGCCAGCACGGTGTTTAACATATGCGCCGTGTTGCCGTTCCGGCGCGGACTGCCGTTGATGGCCAGAACTTGCGCCATAAAACCCCTGTTAATTTAACTTGTTCTTTTCACAGCATAACATTACAATTAAAAAATATGCAGTACCTTTATGTGGGCTTGGGCGGAGTCTGCGGCGCCTGTCTGCGTTATTTTTTCTTTGTAATTTTGCAGAATAAAAGCGTCGGCCTGCCGACGCTGGCAGTAAATGTTCTGGGCTGTGCTCTGCTGGGACTGGCGCTGGGGTTTCTGGATCTGAAATACCATTTGCCGGAGAACTTAAAACTTTTTCTGGTGACAGGCTTTGTCGGCTCTTTCACCACTTTTGCCACTTTCATTGCGGACGCGAGCCTGCTGTTAGAAAAAGACGAAATACTGTGGTCGCTGGGCTACACGGCGCTGTCGGTGCTGCTCGGGGGCTTAAGCTACTGGGCGGTAGTCTGGCTGCTTGACCCCGGCAGATTATAAACGCGGTTTGAGCAGGCGCAGGCTATTGCCCACCACCAGCAGACTGACGCCCACATCCGCGAAAACAGCCATCCACATCGTGGCGGCGCCGAATAAGGTAAAATAAAAAAACAGCGCCTTGACGCTCAGCGCGAAAACAATATTTTGGCTTAATATACGCGCGGCGGCACGTGATAATTTGATAAACACGGGGATTTTACCCAGGTCATCGTTCATCAGGGCGACGCTGGCGGTCTCGATAGCCGTATCCGAGCCGGCGGCGCCCATTGCAAAGCTGATGTCCGCGCCGGCCAGCGCCGGAGCGTCATTGATGCCGTCCCCGGCCATACCGACTAATCCTTTGAGACGGGATAATTTTTTTATTTCGACCAGCTTATCCTCCGGCAGCAGATTGGCGGCTATGCTGTCCAGATCGAGTTTGCGGGCTATGGCCTGCGCGGTGTGCTGATTGTCGCCGGTGAGCATTGCGGTCTTGACGCCCAGTCCGCGCAGTTCCCGCAGGGCCTGTTTGCTGGTTTTCTTGACAGTGTCCGCCGCGGCAAAAAGCCCCAGCACCGAATTGGTGTTGGCCAGTATAACCGTGGTGTAGCCTTGCTTTTCCCAGACAGCCAGCTGTTTTTCCAGCCGGGGCGAGCATAAGCCCAGCTCCTCGATCATCCGGTGATTGACCAGATAATAAATAGTCCGTCCGATGCGTCCCTCTATGCCGCGGCCGGGCAGGGCGCGGAAATCACGCACTGGTTTCAGTCTGCGCCGTCCGGCGCGGGATGCCAGCGCCTGCGAGACCGGGTGATCGGAGCGCGCGGCCAGACTGACCGCCAGTGTCTGCACGGCTTTTTGTCCGCTCCAATTCAGAAAAGCGGCCTGCCGCGGTTTGCCCGCGGTCAACGTGCCGGTCTTATCCAGCGCCAGCACGCGCAGATGCCGCCCGTTTTCTAAAAATACTCCGCCTTTGATCAGGATGCCCTGTTTGGCCGCGGCGGCCAGCGCGCTGACCACCGCTACCGGCGTGGAGATGACCAGCGCGCAGGGGCAAGCTGTGACCAGCAGGACCAGCGCTTTGTACAGCCAGTTTAACCAGTCTCCCCAGAGCAGGGGCGGCACGACAGCCGCGGCGGCCGCCAGCACGAAAACTACCGGAGTGTAAACACGGGCAAATCTGTCCACGAAACGCTGCGTAGGCGCTTTGTTCTCCTGAGCTTTTTCTACGGAATGAATGATGCGCGCCAGCGTGGAATTGCCGGCCAGCGCTGTAGTCCGGTATATAAATGAGCCGTTAGTGTTTAACGTGCCGGCGAAAACCTTAGCGTCTTTAGTTTTTTCCACGGGTATGCTTTCACCGGTAATAGGCGCCTGATTGACGAAAGAATGACCGTTTAAGACGACGCCGTCTAAAGCGATTTTTTCACCGGGTTTAACGCGGATTACGCTGCCGGTTTTTACTTTTTCCGCGGGCATTTCCCGCCAGCGGCCGTCCGCCTGCCGCACAGTGGCGTTTTCTGGCGCGAGCTCCAGCACGCCGCGTATAGCCGCGCGCGCTCTCTCCAGTGAACGGTCTTCAATGGTTTCAGAGAGCGTGAAAAGCGCCATTACCATCGCGGCTTCCGGCCAGGCGCCGATAAGCAGCGCGCCGCTGACCGCGATAGACATTAAGGCGTTCATATTCAGCTCGAGCCGGCGCAGAGCCAGCCAGCCCTGTCGGTAGACGGCCAGCCCGCCGCCGGATAAAACGGCAAAAACAGCCAGCGCCAGCGCCGGCCAGCCGCCGCCGCAAAACAACTCGATCGCTTCCGCCGCCGCCGCGGCCAGAAAAGCCGGCAGGAGTTTTCGCCAGCCGGAATTTTTCCCGGTCTGGGCGGGATTTTCCGCCGGATGTTCACGCCCGCAAGCGCAGTGATTTTCTACCATTTGCATTCTCCTTTGCAGCAGTCTTTGACCAGAAAAGCCGCCACGGATTTGATATGCCGGCAGTCCGGCACATACAGGATAGCCCTGCCGGATTTATGCGAATGGCATAAGCCCGCGCTGCTCAGGAGATTTAGGTGAAAAGACAGGGTGTTGCGCGGCATATTGCCCATTTCACGGGCGATCCTGCTCGGCGTGATGCCTCCGGCGCCGGCTTCGTGGTGTTTGAGCATAATGCGGAAAATCTTGAGCCGCACAGATTTGGACAGCGCGTCAAAAATATCAGCCATGGCTTCCGGGCGCATAAACTGCTCCTTTAATTCGACATTTCTAGAAATATTGAAACATAATTTATTAAATAGAGCAAGCGTTTTGTTGGCGGAATAAATATTTGCCCCGCCGCATCCACGCAAAAAGCAAAATAGGTGTACAATTAAAATATGTCTGTCATCGAAGTGGAAAGTTTGGCCAAACGCTACAAAAAAGCCCGGGAGCTGGCGGTGGATAATATTAGCTTTACGGTTGAGCAGGGTGATTTTTTTGCTTTTTTGGGGCCAAACGGCGCGGGTAAAACCACGACAATCTCGATTTTGACCACCACGCTGGCCAAGACTGCCGGACGGGTGCGGATCGCCGGATATGATTTAGACCGGCAGACCAGACAAATCCGTGAAAAAGTCGGCATCATTTTTCAGAAACCCAGTCTGGACAAGACGCTCTCCGCCGAGGAGAACATTCGTTTTCACGCCTGCCTGTACGGAATGTTTGCCTACCGCCCTTTTTTCCGCTGGATGCCGACAGCCTACAAAGAGCGGGTATTTAAGCTGGCGGAGATTGTCGGCATTAAAGATCGGCTGTTCCAGCCGGTGCAAAAATTGTCCGGCGGCCTGCAGCGCCGGCTGGAAATACTGCGCAGCTTGATGCATACGCCGGATATTTTATTTCTGGACGAGCCGACGCAGGGTCTGGACGCGGTGAGCCGCCGCGCGCTCTGGAATTATATCAACGCCGTCCGCCGGGAGCACGGCACAACGGTTTTTTTGACGACGCATTATATAGATGAAGCGGAAAAGACCGATAAACTGTGCGTCATCAATGACGGGCGCCTCGTCTTTGCCGGCGCGCCACGGCAGCTGAAAGCTCTGCTGCCGCAGGAGCCGGCGCTGAAACTTTACGGGCCGTCCTTAGAGGACGCTTACGTTTGGCTGCTGCAAAAAACTGACAGGACCGCCGAATGAAATATAGAATTTTTCGGGAAATAAACGCTGGGGCCGCGATCGCGGCGCGCGATGTTTTGATCTTGTTAAAAACGCCGTCCTATTTTATTTTCAGTTTGATAATGCCGCTGATTTTTATGGGCATACTGGGCGGCAGTCTGGCGCAGAATATGTCCGCCGGCCTGCCTTACGATTACGGCCAGTTTTTGCTGGTGGGTATGCTGGTCAATATGCTTCTGATGGGCACGACCGGCGGCATCACTTCACTGGTCGAAGACCGCACAGAGGATTTTACGCAGGAGCTGATGGTCTCGCCGATCTCGCGTTACACGATCATTATCGGCAAGATTTTCGGCTCGTCTTTTTCCGCGCTGCTCCAGCTGCTCGGCACGCTTTTCACCGCGTTCATTATGGGCATTCATTATTCGCCTTGGCAGTTAATGGCCGTGCTGGCCGCGGCGCCGCTGATCTGTCTGTCCGCCGGCGCACTGGGAATGATCATCGTGGCTTTTATCAAAGACAACCGCACCGCCGGTATGGTGCAAATGCTGGTGGTGATGCCGCAGATGTTTCTTACCGGCGCGTTTATCCCGATCAATAACTCGCGCGGTTTTTTGCTGGTCTTGAGCCGTTTGATGCCGATGACTTACTGCCTCGATCTGGCGCGCGCGGCGTTTTTTGCCGGGACGCCGGGCTACGCCGCCATTGTGTTATTTAATCCGGCTTTTAATATTCTGATTATCGTGGCGCTGACCGCGGTATTTTTATTTATCGGGACATTCTTTTTTGTCCGCTCGGAAACCAACCGCTGAACCGCTTAAATGCAGTCCTGCCAGCGGGTCATTTTCCGGCGCAAATTGAGATGCCGCCCGTCGATCAAAACAGTCCCGTCGCCTTTGGCGTGCAAAGCGCGCGGGGCCCGGCGCGCCGGGTTGTGCCAAGCCGCGATGCCCTGCAGGACAAATAATTCGCCGCCGCCAACGTTGATTTTTCTGACCAGCCGGCATTCCAGATTTTTCAAAGCCTCGCCGACCAAGGGAGCTTGCGCTTGCGAGGCCGGATAGGGCGTCAGCCGGAATTTAGCGAATTTGTCCACTTCGTCGCCGGAGCAGTTGCCGATAGCCACGGTTTTTTCCAGCAGGTCGGCCCCGGGTATAGCGAGGACACATTCTCTGGTTTGAATCAGGGCGCGGTAAGAGCAGTCCCACGGCCCCAGCATTACCCCGGCCAGCGGGCTAAAATCCATAGACATAGTGCAGCTGGCGGTCATTAGATTATTTTTGCCCTGATAAAAAGTGCTGAGCAGCACCACCGGACCTTCTTCCAGAAAAGTAAAAGCCCGGCGCAGGGGAAATTTCCGAGGGATATTTTGAGACCGGCGCATCGGTTTTATTTTAGCGCGAAAAAGAAAAACTGGCCAAGCCAGCCGCGCTGCAATAGCGCCTAAAGATGGTTATTTAGAGGCAGCTGGAGGCGGTGGATAAAGAGATGGATAGAGCGGTGCAGGGATTGTATAATCTAACGGCGGACGAGGTTAATATGATAGAAAAAAAATGTTAAACGCCTTAAAGTTTGTTATCTTTTTTATGGTGTCGCTCCGCCTCTCTTTTGCCGCTACCGGCAACATCTCTGTTTATTTCAGCCCGCAGGATCGCCCGGACAAACGGCTGATCACGTTAATTAACGACGCGCAAAAAGAGCTGAACATCGCCGTGTACTCGCTCACCAAACCGGACATCGCGCAGGCCATAGTCAGCGCGAATGAGCGCGGTGTAACCGCGCGCGTGCTGATGGACAAAGATCAAGCCGCCGGACGCTACGCCAAGGACGAATATTTAGAGGGATATAAAATTTCCGTGGCGCGGGATAAACATAAAGCCTATATGCATCATAAATTTTGTGTTGTCGACGGGCGGATTGTCATTGCCGGTTCCTACAACTGGAGTGACAATGCCACCCACCACAACGACGAAAATATGCTGGTCATCGAGTCGCCAGAACTAGCGGAAATTTTTAATAAGGAGTTTGAAAAATTGTGGATGAAAAATAAATAATCCTGCCCGCGAAGCTGTGCCAGCCGCACATTGCCGTCACGGCGACCACTGCGTGGTCTGGCGGCTCTCGCGTAACGTCGCCAGCTTTGCTGGCTTGTTAAACTCGAGTAGGAGTGTGGAGGCTCGAACTCCAGACCCGCTGATTAAGAGTCAGCTGCTCTACCAACTGAGCTACACTCCCGCAATGTCAAAAAGCCAATCCAGTTTAACTGACTAAAGCGTAATGCCGAGGCGTTTACGCGAAAGGCAATATAGCAAAAAAACCGGGAAATGACTATCGCTGGTGGGCTTGCACGGATTCGAACCGTGGACCTCTCGCATGTGAAGCGAGCGCTCTAACCGGCTGAGCTACAAGCCCGGAAATTTTAAGACGGTTATTTCTTGATTTGTTCCGCCGCCGGCCGCCATTCTTTCAGATTGCGGTGTTTGATACGGCTGCCTTTGACTCCAGCGTTGACAGAAACGTCGGCGGCCAGAGAGAGCAGCAATATAGCCAGCGCGATACTTATGATAAAAATACCTAAGCCCACCGGCGAAGCCCAGCCGTGCCATTTGCATAATTCTTTATCCGCGCTCATAGTTCTCCTTTCAACTTCTTGGTGACTTCATTATATCACGCCTCTGGTGCGCGTGCGTGGACTCGAACCACGGACCTCTTGCATGTCAAGCAAGCACTCTAACCGCCTGAGCTACACGCGCAGAGGCTGTCATTTTAGAGTAAAACTGCTGTCCTGACAATTTTTGCAATTCCTTGTGCGAAAATTGCTACTCTGCGCAGCAAGCGCAGAGTGACAATTTTGGTTTATTTTGCCCGGCGGATGTGCTAAAATTTGAATAATAATTACTGGGGGGTAAGGGTGCTCGACGAGTATACCGACGAATTCGGCACTAATCTGGAAAGCCGTATTCCTGAATTTAACGAGCAGCAGGGCGCCGCCTATCAACAGCGTCCGACGCCGGAACAAGGACAGATCCCTCCTGCCGGGCAATATCAGCAGCCGTATGCCTCTCCGTCCCGTTATCAGCCGCCGATTTATCAGCAGTATGTCTATCAACCGCCGCCCGTTCCGCCGGCGCAGCCATCCTACCAGCCGGCTTATCAGGCTCCGCCGTCCTATGCCAGACAGGATGATCGGATTAACAGTGTTTTTGCCGAGGAATCGCAGGAGCTGAAAAATCTGGTCAATGCGGAGAACAATACCGGCTGTCTGCGCAATTTGCTTTTTTTGCTGGTGTGTCTGGCGGTGGTGATCGGCAGTTTTGCCCTGAGCTATCTGATCGGCGCCAAACTGATTATGCCGGATAAAAAACTCGTGCCGTCTTTTTCCGTGACCAGAGGCGTGAAAAAAATCAAAAGTCTGGTGGATAGCTCGGAATTAGTGAAAGACGAAAAAGCCTTTGCCAATTACACCGCGCCGCCTAAACCGTCGCTGCCTCCAGAAGTGCGCTATACTCCACCGCCTCCCGCTCCGCCGGCTAGGCCCGCTCCGCCCGTCGCGTCCGCGCCTAAACCAGCCAAGCCCGTGACGACCGGCACGATGTACCGCGTGATTGTCGGAGCTTATGACACCAAACAAGAAGCCGCTGATGTGGCGGCCAATGTCCGGGCGGATGGCTTCCCGGTGTATCAGTATATGGCGGACGGCAAGTACCGCCTGCAGATCGGCGCTTTCAAATCCAAAGCTCTGGCCACCGCGCTTTTGAAAAAAGCCGGCGAGTACGGCTATAACGCTTTCATTTCGATCAAGTAATGCGCTTGGTTTTAGTTTCCGCTTCGCCGCGGCGCCGGGCCCTGCTTAAAAAGCTGGGGTTAAAATTTTCCGTCCGCCGGCCGGAGACGCCGGAAAAAATCCGGGATGCTCATTTCAAAAAAGATCTGGCGAGAACAGCTCTAGCCAAAATAAATTCCGTGCCGTTCCGGCCGGAAGAGGCGCTGATCGCCTGCGACACTATTGTGGTCTGCCGCGGCAGAGTGCTGGGCAAGCCGCGCGGCATTAAACAAGCCGCGGAATTTTTGCGTCTCCTGTCCGGACGGCGGCACGCCGTATACAGCTGTCTGGCGCTGAAATATCAGCACGGCGGGCCGGCAGTAGTTAGACATAAGATTGCCGTGACGAAAGTTTATTTTCGCGGGATTTCTCCGGCGGAAATAAAGGCCTATGTGCGTTCCGGCGCGCCGTACGACAAGGCCGGCGGTTACGGCATACAGGACAGTCTCTTTGCGCGCAAGATTTGCGGCTGTTACTATAATGTAATGGGCTTGCCCGTATCTGTTTTGATTGATATGCTAAAGGCCGTCAAAAATAAGGAAAAATAAGGAGTAGAAATGTTCCCCTTTATCGAAAAATTCTTTAGCAAATATTCCCGTGATTTGGGCATCGACCTCGGCACGGCCAATACGGTGGTTTTCGCGCGCGGCGAGGGCATCGTCTTGCGCGAGCCGTCGGTTGTGGCGTTAGACAAATCCTCCAATAAAGTGCTGGCTCTGGGCAACGAGGCTAAACGGATGCTGGGACGCACACCCGGCAATATCGTCGCTATCCGCCCGATGCGCGACGGAGTGATCGCGGATTTTGAAGTGACCGAAGTGATGCTTAGGCATTTCATCAAGAAAATCTTAAACAATAATTCTTTTTTTCGCCCGCGCATTGTAGTCGGCGTGCCGTCGGGCATCACCGGCGTGGAGCGCCGGGCGGTGCTGGATGCGGCGATGAACGCCGGCGCGCGCGAGGCCTATCTCATCGAGGAGCCGATGGCCGCGGCGATCGGCTCCAATCTGCCGATCTCGGAGCCTTTTGGCAGTATGATTGTGGACATCGGCGGCGGCACCACGGAAGTGGCGGTCATCGCGCTGGGCGGCATAGTGATCGCCAAATCGATCCGCGTGGCCGGCGACGAGCTGGACGAGGCGATCGTCAACCAGTGCCGCAAAAATTACAATCTGCTCATCGGCGAGCGCTCCGCCGAGGAGATTAAAATTGCGATGGGCTCGGTCTATCCGTCGGAAAACGAATCAACGATGGAAGTGCGCGGACGCGATCTGGTGACCGGACTGCCGCGGACTTTCACGATCAGCGCCGCGGAAGTGCGCGAGGCCCTGTTCGAACCGGTCAATACGGTGGTGGACGCTATACGGATGACGCTGGAAAAAACCCCGCCGGAGCTGGCGGCGGATATTATGGACCGCGGTGTGGTTTTGGCCGGCGGCGGCGCGCTGCTCAGAGGATTGGATAGATATATCGCGCAGGAAACCGAACTGTCGGTTTTTGTCGTGGACGATCCATTGTCCTCGGTGGCCTACGGCACCGGCAAAGTGCTGGAGGAGATCGATCTGCTCAAAAAAGTACTGGTTTCCAACGACTAAATTTTTATGCTCGCCGCCGGCATTGATGAAGCGGGGCGGGGCGCGCTAGCCGGCCCGGTGACGGCCTGCGCCGTGATTATTCCGGCGGGCGCGGAAATACCCGCGCTTATTCGGGACTCCAAAAAACTTTCCGCAGACCAGCGCGCGGCGATGTATGAATTCATCGCGGCCAATTACGTTTACGCGGTCGGGCAGGCGAGCAGCCGGGAAATAGACCGCTTAAATATTTTGCAGGCGACTTTCTTAGCGATGCGCCGCGCCGTGCAAAAACTAAAAATCCAGCCGGAACTTTGCCTGATCGACGGCAATAAAATTATTCCCGGCCTCAAGATTAAACAAAAAGCGGTGGTCAAAGGCGACGCGAAAATCAAGGTGATTTCCGCGGCTTCGATTGTCGCCAAAGTGACGCGCGACCGGCTGATGTCCGAACTGAATGCCAGGCATCCGCAGTACGATTTTGCCGGGCATAAAGGCTACGGCACGCCGGCGCACGTCGAGGCTATCAAGCGTTACGGACGTTCGCCGGAGCATCGCCGGTCTTTTGCCTATCCGGGAGAAAATGAACAACAGGGCTTGTTTTAGCAATTCCCGGCTAGGGGAACGCGCGCGTTGACTAACCCAGCCCTTGCAAAATATAATCAGCGAGGTTAATCAATGAATAAAAGGAGAATAGTTGTGAAAAAATATATTGCGCTGTTTTTAGCGGGATTGTTGTTGTCAGGAATTCTCGGCGCAGAGCCTAAAAAATGGACTATCAAAGGTTTCTTATATCCGAACAATAAAATAAATGTTGATGTAGAAAAAGACAATTATGCCGGAACAAAGAAACGATTTGATATTACTGATAGATATGAAGTGGACGGCGGTTTTGGCCTAGGCGTGGAGTATTCGATATTTAATAATAACAGCCGCACCGAAGTGCTGGCCGGCGCAAGCTGGTCGAAACGTTCTTTGGCGCGGATTGAGGGAGAAACTCATTTTGCTGGCTGGTTGCCGGGAGACACTATGGTAGACAACAGTGAAACTTTAGGCGGAAATAACGGGATTCAAATCACTTCTTTTTATATTCAGCCGCGGTTTTTGACCGGTCAGCCGGCGGATAATCCCCTGGCGCTGTATGCCGGATTGTCCTTGTCCTACAATCTTGTCAGCTTGAGCGGGGATGCGGCTAAAAAGTATAAACTGTCCGATACCCTGGGCTGGGGTTTATCTTTTGGCTCAATAATTTCCGATACGATTGACATCGCGCTGAACCTTAATCCCGTCAACTCAAGCGCCGCTCTTAAGTCAGATAAAACGGTCAAAGGATATTACAATCTTTATGATTTTAATATAGCCGTGGGATATAGGCTGTAAAAACGGTCATTTTTAGGCCGTGTAATTTTTGCGGCCTTTTGTTGTGTCAAAAGAACTAGCCTGATAATTTTCCGCCCTCGGCGAAATTTTCTTTTTCGGTTTCCTGAAAAAAAATATAAGTGTCGCCGGGCTGACAGCCCGCTTCTTTGATCATCAGGTTTTCGATCCCCGCGGCGAGCTTTTGCTTGGTTTCTTTACCGCGGCCTTTGAGCCACTGAATATTGACCACCGGCATAAATCCTCCTTATTTTTTTACCAGATTGGCTTCAGTCACGGTTGCTTTTTTGTTTTTGTCCAGATCCATATGCACGGAGCTGCCCGGTTTTATTCGTCCGGCGATGATCTCTCTGGAAATAACATTTTCCACATTGCGCTGAATAGCGCGCTTGAGCGGCCTTGCGCCATAATTGGGATCGTAGCCGATATCGATCAAATAATTTTTCAGCGCCTCGGAAAACTCCGCTTGGATTTTTTGCTGATTTAGCTGTTTGTTCAGCTTACTTAACATCAGCTCGACGATCTGGCGTATTTCTTTTTTGGTCAGCTGATGAAAAAGAATCACCTCGTCAATGCGGTTCAAAAATTCCGGACGGAAAACATTTTTAAGCGTGTCCTGCAGGCGCTCTTTCATTTTTTCGTAAGAAATAACTTCGCGGTCTTTGTCCGCGACAAAGCCAAACGCGGCTTTATTCTGCTCTTCAGTGCCGGCGTTGGTGGTCATAATAATGACCGTGTTTTTGAAATTGGCTGTGCGTCCCTGCGAATCGGTAAGCTGTCCGTCGTCCATCACCTGCAAAAGTATGTTGAACACTTCCGTATGAGCTTTTTCAATCTCGTCGAGCAGCACCACCGAATAAGGGTTGCGGCGCACCTGCTCGGTGAGCTGGCCGCCCTCCTCGTAACCGACATAGCCGGGCGCCGCGCCGATGAGCCGGGACACATTGAATTTTTCGATGTATTCGGACATATCGATGCGGATTAGTTTGTCCTGCGCGCCGAATAAGAACTCCGCCAGCGTGCGGGCCAGCTCGGTCTTGCCCACGCCGGTCGGCCCCGCGAAAAGGAACACGCCGGACGGCCGGTTCGGATCGGACACTCCAGCCCGGGCGCGGCGTATGGCCTCCGCTATGGCTGTGATAGCGTTGTCCTGCCCGATGACGCGTTTATGCAGTTCCTGCTCCATTTGCAGGAGTTTCTCAGATTCTTTTTGCTCGATGCGCGTGGCCGGGATGCCTGTCCAGTCGGCGATGATCCCCGCGATGTCCGCTTCGGTCACCGCGACAGTGGTCGACCCGTGCGAAGTTTTCCACTCCGCGGTTTTTTCCGCCAGCCGGGTTTCCAGCTCGGCCAGCCGTTTATTTATTTTTTCTAATTTAGTCTTGTCCGCCACCTGCGTGATGGATGCTTTTTCTTTTTTTAACAGCGCCAGATCTTTTTTTAATTTTTGGATGTCCGGCGGAGCGGAGATAGAGGCGAGCCGGACTTTAGCCGCGGCTTCATCAATGACGTCGATGGCTTTGTCCGGCAGGAAACGGTCGGTGATGTAGCGGCTGGACAGGTTGGCCGCCGCCAGTATAGCGCTGTCCGTGATCTGCACGCGGTGATGCGCTTCGTAGCGGTCGCGCAGGCCTTTGAGTATCTCGATGGTATCCTCGATATTCGGCTGATCCACGGCGATAGGCTGGAAACGGCGCTCCAGCGCGGAGTCTTTTTCGATGTATTTGCGGTACTCATCCAGCGTGGTGGCGCCGATACACTGCATCTCGCCGCGGGACAGCGCGGGTTTTAGAATATTGGCCGCGTCCAGCGCGCCTTCCGCGCTGCCGGCGCCGACCAGATTGTGGATTTCGTCGATAAAAATAATCACCCGGTCGTTGGCGGAGCGGATTTCCTCCATCACGGCTTTGATGCGCTCCTCAAACTCGCCGCGGTGCTTGGTGCCGGCGATCATTCCGGCCAGATCCAGCTCGATGACCCGTTTTTTCTGCAAAGTTTCCGGGATTTCGCCGCTGACTATGCGCTGGGCCAGACCTTCGACGATGGCGGTTTTGCCCACGCCCGGATCGCCGATGAGCACCGGATTATTCTTGGTGCGGCGGGAGAGGATGCGGATCATCCGGTCTATTTCTTTTTCCCGGCCGATGACCGGATCGAGGCGCGCCTGATAAGCCAGCTCGGTCAGATCGCGGCCAAAAGCAGTCAGCGCCGTGCGCTCCTCGCTGGGCGCATTCTGAAAATAGGATTCGTCGATGTGCTGGGATTTGCGGGTCTTGCGGCTGCCGAAACGCTCATTGATCGCCTTGACCGCTTTGTCGAGCGTGATGTTATTTCTGTGCAGCACCTGCGCGGCGATGCCCTCGCCCTCGCGCAAAAGCCCCAGCAGTATATGCTCCGGCCCCACATATTTGTAGCCGAGCTGCGCGGCGGTCTGATAAGCTAACTCCAACGCTTTTTTGGCGCGCGGCGTGAGCACTATCGGCCGGTTGGCCGGTATTTTATTGTTGCTCTGTCCGACCAGTATCTCCACGTCGGAAAAAATCTTGACCAGATCCAATCCCAGATCATTCAGCACCTGCGTGGTGCTGCTCTCGGATTTGATGAGGCCCAAAAGCAGATGCTCGGTGTCGAGCGCTTTATGCCCCAAACGGCGCACTTCTTCCGCGGCCAGATACAGCACGCGGTTGGCTGTGTTGGAAAAATATTCAAAAATCCGGTCCGGCCGGCGGTGGCCGAAGATCTGGTTTAAGAAATCCCTTAGCTCCGGCGGGAGATCGTCAAAATTGTTAAATTCGTTTATTTCGGCGCTCATTTTGAAACCTTTCTATTCTTAACAGCGCTTCCCGCAAAAGCGAAATTTCCGTAGCGTAACAGCAGCGCACAAACCCTTCGCCGCCCGCGCCGAAAGCTGTGCCCGGCACGACAGCGACTTTTTCCCGCTCCAGCAATTTTAGCGCAAAATCCTCGGAAGACAAACCGCTAGAGCGGATGTCCACGAAAAGATAAAACGCGCCCCGCGGCTCCGCCGTCGGCAGGCCGGCTTTCCGCAAAGCCGCCACGGTAAAATTGCGCCGTTGCAGATAAGACCGGCGCATCCGATCTACATCATCCGCGCAGGATTTTAACGCTTCCAACGCGCCGTACTGAGACATAATCGGCGCGCAGATCGCGCAGTACTGGTGGAGTTTGACAATCTGCCGCATCAGCTCCGCCGGACAGCAAAGATAGCCGATGCGCCAGCCGGTCATCGCAAAGGCTTTGGAAAAACCGTTCAGGATTATAGTTTGTTTTTTCATTTCCGGCAGAGAGCCGATGGAAATATGCGCGCGGTCATAAGTCAGCTCGGAGTACACTTCATCGGCGATGACCCAGATCTCGTGTTTCCGGGCCAGCGCGGCGATCTTTTTCAATTCGCCGGGCGGTATGGTGGCGCCGGTCGGGTTATTCGGGTAACATAAAAACAGCGCTTTGGTGCGGGGCGTGAGCAGTTTGGCGATCTCTCCCGCCGCGGGCACGAAAGCGGTCCG
>JAITIS010000018.1 GCA_031279305.1 Candidatus Margulisiibacteriota bacterium
GACAATCTGTCAGAATTGCCGCCGCGGGCGCGGAAAGCCGTGACGAAAAAACTGGAGAAATTATTAAAAACACCAGCTGGTTTGCAACAGCTGGCCAGATATTTTAGCAAACTGTCTCACGAACTCCAGAAAGAAGTGATTGACGCAATAATTAACCTGCTAAATGGAGACCGGTCAAAACTGGCCAGTCTAAATTTGCCTGCCGGGGTTTTAAAGCTGGTGGAGCAAGAGCTGGAAAAGCAAGCCAGCCCAGCCCCGGCGCAGACCGCCTAAGCTTATGCCCCTATCCCCGCTCTCCGCGCAGATCCGCCAGACGCTCGGCGCCCTCATCACGTCCCCCGCCGCGAAGCGGGGCAATATTTTGCGCGAGTTGGAAGTCTTGGCCTGCCGGCCGGAAACCGCGCGGGAAATAATGGACACGCTCATTTCCGGCCTGCTTTTTTCCGTGCGCTGTGACACAGACCGGCGGTTTTCCGCTAGCATATTTAAGAACGCGCGCGCCGGCGGCCCGGACAATCCGGGTTTGGACGAGCTGGCTTTTCGCTGCTGTATGCCCCGCGTCCTCTCCGGCCTGGATGACATAACAGAAACCCTGCGGCAGGATCTGCAAAAAGCCGCGCGGGCGGTCGGCCAAAAACTCCCCGCCGAGGAATTGTTGATTGTGCTTTTGTCTCCCCAGAGCCCCGGCTGGCTGTGCAAGGCGCTGCTGGCCGCCGCGCCTATTCGGGATCTGCTGGGGCGCGGGGCCTGCGCGCCGTACTTTTGTCTGGCGGGAGAGGAATATAATCCTGCCGGGGAGAAACAGAAAATAGCGGAGATGCAGCGCGTCTACGCGCAGGCGGAAAAAGTCCTGCGGTGGTTCCAGAAATGCCCGCCGGAATATCTGCCGCCCGCTCTGGACAATTACCCCCCGGAGATGCAGGACTGCGCGGCGCGCCGTCTGGCCAAAACCCTAACCAACTGGCCTATGGACAAAATACTGGGGCTTATTTCCGCGGAATACCTGCCGGCTTGGCTGCGCCGGGCCGCCGAAATCGCCTTTAGCGGGCGCGCCCCGCTCCTTGCCGCGGCTAGGGCCGCCAGGGTTAGACGCAAAAGACGTGGAAAAATGGGGTGAGCGACCGGGATTGAACCGGCGGCATTCAGAGCCACAATCTGACGCTCTACCAACTGAGCTACGCCCACCACCTGCGGCGCGCGCCCAGTAGGAATCGAACCTACGACCCTCTGCTTAGAAGGCAGATGCTCTATCCACTGAGCTACGGGCGCTTGAGGGAAAATCTTAGCCCAAAAATATATTTTTCACAACGTATGCTAAAATTTGCCTGTGAAATATTTAATCCTCATCGGCGACGGCATCGCCGGAAGACCTTTGCAAAAACTGCGCGGCAAAACCACGCTGGAAGCCGCCCGCACGCCGCACATCGACAGGCTGCTGGCGCGGGGACTGACCGGACTGGTGCAGAATGTCCCGCGCGGAATGGCCCCCGGCTCCGACGTCGCCAATATGTCTATATTCGGCTACGATCCGCGCCGGTATTATTCCGGCCGCGCGCCGCTGGAAGCCGCGGCGCTGGGTGTCAAGCTGGCGCAAGACGATATCGCTTTTCGCTGCAATCTCGTGACGATCCGGGGCGGCAAAATGCGGGATTTCACCGCCGGGCATATTGAGACCCGCGAGGCCAAAAAACTCATCCAGAAAATCAACCGCGAGCTGGGCGGCGCGGGCGCAAGATTTTATCCGGGCGTCAGCTACCGGCATCTGTGCGTTATCCGAAACGGCCCGCTCCGGGCTGTCTGCACCCCGCCGCACGACATCACCGGGCGCCCCGTCCAGAACTATCTGCCCCGCGGCGCGCAAAGCGGGATGCTAAACCGGCTAATGACCGCCTCGCAAAAAATGCTGGCTGGCGAAAAAACCGCGGCCACGCAGATCTGGCTTTGGGGACAGGGGCAGGCGCCCGCTCTAACGCCGCTCACTCAAAAATACCAGCTCGCCGGCTCGGTCATCACGGCCGTAGACCTGATCAAAGGGCTCGGCGTATACGCCGGGCTAAAACCGCTGAAAGTCCCAGGCGCAACCGGTTTTCTGGACACCAATTACCGGGGCAAAGCGGCGGCGGCAGTCCGCGCCCTAAAAAAACAAGACCTCGCGCTGGTGCATATCGAGTCGCCGGATGAATGCGGGCATATGGGGCGCGCTGATCTAAAAATCCGGGCTATCGAAGATTTTGACCGCAAAATAGTCGGCCCCATCATACAGGCTCTGCAAAAACAAAAAACCGCTTTTCGCGCGCTGATCCTGCCCGATCATCCCACGCCGGTCAGCCTCAAAACCCACTCCGGCGAACCGGTGCCTTTTGTTTATTATGATTCGACCGCGCCGCGTCGCTCAAAATTTCAAAAATACTCCGAGAAGAACGCGGCGCGGTCGAAAATATTTATCCGCCGCGGCTGCGAGCTTTTAGGCAGGCTGTATGCCGGTTTTTGATTTTGAATGCCGGATCTGCAAAAAAGTTTTTGCCGAGCTAGTCCGCGGCGCGGAAAAAATAATCTGCCCGCGCTGCGGCAGCGCGGATTTGAAAAAATTATTTTCCGGGTTTTACACCGTTTCGGACGCGACTAGGCTGGAAACCAGAGCCAAGGATTTGCCGAGTATGGAGCAGTGGACAAAAGCCAGAGCGCAAAAACCAATTTCCGGCAAAAAACGGGAAAAAGCCCGCCGCCTAAAAATGCGGGAACTCAAGCCCCGCGCGGCAGCGCATAAAAAAACAAAAGCTTAACTCAGCAGTTTTTCCAGTTCCGCGTATGTTTTCAGCGTGTTTATTTTTTGCCTCAGCTCGCGCGCGCCAGAGAAGCCGTTGATATAGCGCGCGGCAAATTTGCGCATTTCGGCGATGGTTTTGGCCTCGTTGTCCGGCTTATAAGCCAGCAGGCGCCGGGTATGCTCCAAGCACACGGCGATGCGCTCGCCCCGGGAGACCACCGCCGGAAGAGAAGCCGCGCATTCAGCAAATAACCAGGGATTGCCGATCGCCGCGCGGCCAAGCATCACCGCGTCACAGCCAGTCTGCGCCTGCACGGCCAGAAAATCCGCCCGGCTTTTCACATCGCCGCTGGCGATTACCGGGATTTTCAGCGCTTGTTTCAGTTCTTTTATTTTTGGCCAGTCCGAGCGGCCGGCATAAGCCTGCGCGCGGGTGCGCGGATGCAGGGTGACCGCCGCCGCGCCGGCCTGTTCGGCTATTTGTCCCAGCTCGATGAAGTTAAGCTCCCTAGCGTCCCAGCCCAGCCGAAATTTTACCGTCACCGGCGCCGGCGATTTAGCAACCGTGATTTCAATAATCTCCCGCGCCAGTTTTAGATCGCGCATCAAGGCCGCGCCGGAGCCGGAGTTGACCACTTTGCGCACCGGACAGCCCATGTTGATATCGATGCAGGCAAAGCTGGTGTTTTCCGCCAAAAAATCCACAGCCCGCGCGAACTC
>JAITIS010000089.1 GCA_031279305.1 Candidatus Margulisiibacteriota bacterium
CGCCAGCTTTAAGTCTGTTTTTTCTTCCGCAAATTCTTTTTTATCTTTTTCAAACTGCGTGTTCTTATAATGCTCGTACTCCAGACCGCTGGAAATGCCGATCACGCCGTTGGTGATAAAATTTTTGACCCGTTTATACAGATTGATATTGCTCAGGGCCGCAAAAATCACCAGCGAGTAACTGGGCAGCAAAAAGATCATATTGGCCAGCACCGCCGCGCCGAAGAACAAGGCTTGCAGGCCAGTCACCATCACCGAGGCGGCTACGGAATGGAATAGCGTTAATATGAAGCCCACCTGGGGCATTTTTTTGCGCAGCCATTCCGTACGGTTGCTGAGCTTTTCCAGAAATTTAGCTTTTTCCTCAATAGCGTAATTTTGGCTCTCCAGATCGCGCAGATACAGATCAGGAAAAAACCGGCGCATTGTCCTGAACACCGGCTCGGAGCTGACAAAAGGCATTTTGGCCAGCGACACCGCCACGTTTAAGATTTTCGGCGCGAGTATGGCATTGATCGCGTTGGAGCGGTCTTCCGCGATTTTTTCATTGCGCCGCGTGATGCCCACAATATAATGATGTTTTTTAATATGCCGTTTAATCAAATAATAATTGGCCAGCGACAGCCCGCCGAATAAGAATATCAGCGGCAAGGCGCCGAACAAACCGGAAAACAGCACGCCGGGAAAAGCGAATATCGACAAACCGGTGAAAGCGTAAGCGGCCATTATGGAGCCGAAACGCAGATTGTACATCGTCGCCTGCGGGTATTTGTCATTTTGCGCGGCTTCTGCAAAATGTTCTTTATAGAAATCATAGACCGCCGGGGCCAGCTGTTCTTTGTCCATCAAATCCCGCATAAATTCCGCGTCGATTATTTCCGTGGCGACCAGTTCCATATGCGCCAGATTCCAGCGCGGGAATTGCACTTCGACCACCACGGCAAAATCTTCTTCCGCCAGAGCCGCGCCCTGCATACTAAAACTCTGCAGGGCAAACAGAAAAGATTTGATTGCTTCCGCTTTGGCGCGATAGTCTTCCACCGAGCTGTATTTCTTGCTCAAGTCCATAGTCCGGCGCACCATCATCGGAGTAAAAGGCGCAAGGGTTTCAGTCACTTTGCGGTAAGTCCTATTGATATTGTTCTGCGCCCAAGGCACAAAATGGAAAAATAAAACATAAGCGGCCAGTGGTATGGCGATCTGCGCCGCCGCTACCGGCAGAAAAGGAACTAGCATCAAGCCCTGAAACAAGACCAGCAAACTGAATATACTCGCCACCGCAGGCAGCGCGCCGGTTAAAATTCTGGGCATAAGACGCGGCGCTTTTTTATTAGTCGGAGTGGATATTTCTAAAACTGAACGGGCCAGATGAAAATAAGTGTCATATTTACGGTTGCGGACATTGAAACAACCTTGATCCTGCTCTATGCCCTGCTGTCCTAGCACATAAGCCTCGGTGGCACGAAAATCGTGCATATCGACCATCGAGGCCTGCTGCAGTTTATTGAACATCGAAAAATACAAATCCTGCTGGGCCTGCACCAGCACCGTGGTTTCGTTGACTATGCTGCCATCCGCCTCGCTCGGCTTAAAAACATTGGCGATCATCGACATATAGGTGTTGTAAAAATAATTGTCCTTATCCATATTGGCCTGAAAAGAAACGTCCATCCGCTCGCCCATAGTTTTACCAGAATTAAGCACCCTGACCAGAGCACGGTAATCCTCGCTGTCTTTGGCCAGCGTTTTTAAGACGTCCGGCACATACTGGTGAAACAGCTCGTCTAGTTTCTGATGATAATTGCGCTTGCTGTCCAGCGTGTTTTTATTGGCAAAAATCGCCAGCTTGCCGTCCGCGCCGCGTTTCTGAAAATCCGCATTTTTATCCAGCTCCGTAAAGACTTTATCCAGCAGTGTCCAGAAAGGATACATCTTGCCGCGGTAATAGATATTGTTCATCGCAATGGAGATAGTGTCCCGCAGTTGTTCTTTTTTGAATTTCGTCCAGAGCTGGGTCAGAGTATAGGCGCCATCCCACTGCCTGTGCCACTGCAGAATAGTTTTAATGGTTTTCTGCATATTTTCAAAAGGCGTGACTCCCGTATAAGATATATTAAAAACGCCCGGCTTGCCGTTCTGGTCGTCCTGCGGCGAGCTGCGAAAATAGCTAAACATAGTCAGCGGCTCGGCGCTGCCGCGGGATTCTGGCTTAGCCCGCGCATTCTGGATATTTTGGGCGGCGCTTTGAATATAATTTTTCATTATTCGATCAGAAAACAATTCCTCTTTCGTATTTCTTTTTTTATCTTCCAAAATATAATGTATTTTGGAATTTTGCACTGCGTGATATTTGCGGATAAAATCCACCTCGTCAAGATTTACTTTGGTTTGGTTGTTCAGGATGTTCGTTTTCAGCATATCCGCTGTTACTATAGCGGCATCGCGGATCAGTCCGTGGCCTTGCTCCAGTAACAGCTCTAGATCGGCGGTGAAATCCGCCTCCGCCTGCAGCAGAGTCACTGCCTGCTCGATCAGTTCATTTAATTCTGCTTTGTTTTTATTTTTCAATAAATCAGCTATGCCCTGCACATTTTTATCAGCGGCTAGTTTGTCGATAGTAAGCAGGGTAAGCGTTCTCTCGCCATAATTTTGCGCCAGCTCCTGGCCGCCGGGCTGGTCATAATGCGGTCCGCCTTCCAAGCTGGAAGCCAGCAAATCTTTTACCCCAACATTCCAGTGCTCAGAGTTTTTATATTTTTGATTTTTGGTATGCTTCACGGCCAGAAGCAGGGCGTCCGCCAGAGAATTTTTTATCTCGGCGTAGGCCAGCTGCCAGTAATTCGGCCCACCGGTCATTTTTTTCCCGCCGTAATCAGCCAGCAGGTCTTTAAGCGCGTCAAATATTTTTCTGTCATCGCTTGTTTGAGCATCACCAAGCTTGGTGTCTATATTTCCCTGCAAGTTATTCCAGCGGCACCCGGACTCGCGCGCCTGTGTCGCTATAGCAGAATTTTTCAGCGCAAAAATATCTTTGCCGTTCACTCTGGCCAGCTCGGTCAAAGCCCGGTTGGTCTGCGTGACCAGCCCGCGGATAGTGGCCTGCTGCAGCACCTCGCCCTCTGCCAGAACTTCCAGCAGGCTGTCGATCAATTCACCGGTGTCCACTCCGGCAAACACGGGCAGTTTATCTTGCAAGTCTTTTCTTAACGCCTCGTGCTGTTCCTCGATGACCGCTTTATACTGGGCGAAGACGGTCAGGCCGGGATAGTTGGCCGCTCTGGCCTGCAATGCTTTCAGTATATCCGCGGTGCCCATTTGATGACGCGCCAATATTTCCAGCGTTTTGTCGGTCAGTATTTTCGTCTGATACATAAGGCGGCGCTCATCTTTATTCTTAAAATTTGAAACATATTGATTATATTTTTTATATATCTCTAACAGGGTTTTACGGTCATCGCCCAAAGTATTATCTCCGGTCAACAGTTTTCTCAGCATTTTTTTATCTTTTCCCCAGTCAAAAGACAATACGCCCGCCTCATATTTGAACGTTTGGCCTTTAGCCTGTAGTTTTTTCACTGTCTCAGGAGACAGCTTGATTTTCTCTGTGACTTTGCCCTCGTAGCGCAGCGGATTGGCGGGTATCTGCTTCAGCTCATTTTTGAGAGCGGGATTGCGCATCTGCTGCTGGCGCCTGTAAGAATACTGCCGGCGCAGGCGGGACTCTATATCCCAGCGCAGGGCCTCGGCAATGCCGCCGATAGAACCCTGGGCTTTTTCGCTCATCCAGTCCGCCAGTATCGCGCCGAATTCTCGCTCATATCTCTCGAAGCTTATTTTGTCCGCGTCGACGTGGCCCTCCAGCACTTCCGTAATATAAGGCTTATCCTTGCTTTTCTGCGCCAGCGTAAAAGCCTTGGCATAGGCCACCAGATCGGCAAATTCCGCCCAGCGCACCGAGCCGTCAGCATTCGTAAAACCATCGGCATTGATATTATTGATCTTATCCGCGCCGAGATCCGCGTTTGTATAACGCAGGGTGTATTCGTTGATCTTGCGGTGTTTGGTCAGCAGGTCTTTAACTATCTCGCCGGCCTGCACCCTGCTCACAGTGTAACGATTGGTGAGCATCACGGCCAGATCGTTCTGTTCTCTAGCGTCCAGTTTGCCCGTGCGGTGAAATTTGGCGATGTAAGAAGCAAAAACTTCGGCCTGCTTTTGCAAAGCATTATTATAAATCAAAGCGTCCACAAAATTATCAATCTGCAGAGCGGTCAGCACGCCCTGTCCGTTTTTAGCTAAATCTTGATGCAGCAAATCGCGTAAAGACACTTCATTTGGGCCAAGCGCCATAAATTTTCCCTGGCTGTCTTTATCCGCCACGACTAATTTGCGGCCGTCCGGCGCGAAAAGGTATTTATCGCCGTCGATATTGTTGTAAAGATTGAACCGGTAGAGAGCGGCAATCAAAACTGCCCGCTCCAGTCCGTCCGCCGGGAAAATCCGTTGGATAACTTCCTCCAGCGTAATGTTGGGCGTGACCGGGCGTCCATAGGGATCGGCCAGCTGCAGTCCCATTTCCCAGTAATTACCGCTGCGCAAATCATTCTCCTGCTGTTTATCGGCGAGCCTGCTGTCGCCTTTGCGCGAGCCGCGCGCCTTGTCGTCCCGCGGCTCGCGCAGGCGGTCGGACAGCAGTTCCACGATGGCGTTCATCCGCGCCTCTACCTCTCTGGCCAGCGCGCCCAGCCCGATAGCCTGCACCTCGTGGCCGTTGAGCGAATTATTCATCAGGTTTAACTCCATCCGCAGGTTCGTAGTATCCAGCTGATGCACCGAAGCATAAAGCGTGTTGAGCGCCACAAAAGGCGGCATAGAGGTATAAGTGGAAATCTCCGCGGCTAGATTCATCCGCTGATCCGGAGGCAGGGACAGCCAGGATTTGCCGGCAATGTCCGCGTTAAAATTGGACTCCACTATTTTATAGCCGATTTTAACTTTTTCGATGGAATCCGCGTCATAACCATAAGTCTTGAGAGCCTCCGCCAGCAGCTCCAAGTCCGCGCGTCTAAGCAGATAATTGATCTGCAGAGTTTTGCCGTCGTGAATATGCCAGCCGGCATTGTCCAACAGTGTCTTATATTTGTCCGTCTTGCCCAGCTCTTTTATAAAATCCTCCAGCGATCGAGAATGGTCTGCCGCGGGGGTGATGCCCCAGCTAGACCGGGGATTTAATTTTAGGTCTTCGCGCAGATCGAAATACCAGCGGTTGGCCAGACTGCGCTGGCGGCGGCCGGCCAGAGACAGAGTCGCCCGTTTGTCCGCCATAAAGCGGATAGACTCCAGAGCGCCCAGCGTTTTTTGCGCGGCGCCGGCTTTTTCCGCCGCGGCGATCACTTGATGCATATAATGATTAAATTCTCTGGCGTCTACCGGTGATACCGCGTAGCTGAAGCGGAATTCCAGTTTACCGCCGTCCCGCCGCAGAGTGATGCCGGTGTCTCTCTGTAAAAAACGTTTTAATTCCGGCGATCTTTTCAGCGCATCCAGATCAAAATATTGGGCGACGCCGGCGTCGACTTTGACTGTCTGCACAAACCGCTCGCCGCCGCTTTTGTCCGCCAGATTGGTCAACCTGCTGTAAATCCGCATGCTCTTATTGAAATAAAGAATCGCCCCGCTGAAATGCTGATAAAGCAGCAGCCCCAGCGCCGTCGCCAGCATCGCGGGATTCCAAGACAGGATCGGCACACAGGCCACTATAGCAATATTGGTCAGCAGAGAAATTGTTGTCCTGACCGGGTAAGCCTTAAATAAAGTAAAGCTGTTCTGTATTTTATGTCCGAGATTGTTAATTATGCCGGTCAATCCGGAGCCATTATGCAAAGAATAAATTTTTTTACGCAAATCTATTCTAGTGTAACCGGGAGGGGAACCGCCCGGCTTTAACATACTTTTGGTGACCGCCTCGTCTGCAGACAGGCTGAAACCGGACAGAGCCGCTATCTCCTGTTTATCTGCAGAGGCGGCAGTATGCGGAACCTGACTGTTGCTACCGGGAGGAATACTATCTGTATCAGATAATAGCTTAAATAAATACCACATTTTCCTGCTCCGCTCTACTAAAGATATCGCAAGTTTTAACCCATTGTCCCAGATAAAAATACAATGCCCGCGCAGTCCGCAACTTATACCTAAAACAAAAGCCGCTGGTTAAGCGGCTTCTGCTAATAAAATAAATGATAATTTTATAATAAATTATTCCTGCTCTTTATTTTGCCCCTGCGGATTGCCGCCGCCGCTGCCGGTGGAATCATTCGCGGCATCCGCAGACTCAACTTTCCTCGATGAGTAATCACGATATATGTTACTCAAAAATTTGCCAGTGTAGCCCAGCATACGGATACACTCTTCCAGCGGCAAACCTAATTGCGCGGCCTGCATAGACACATATTTAAGCAATTCCAACAGCTCTTTGCCCGTATTATTAACGGTCTTCAAAAAAGGTCTGCGACCTATCGCTTCTTGATCGAAATTTATCCGCGTGTAGAAGAGGCGGCGCTGCTCGCGCACCACGATCTCTTCTATAAAAGGCAGCTCCCGCCCATCAGAACCACGGATCCTTTCATATACACTATTGGCATAATCTTTTAAGCGTTTTTTCTCTTCTTCTATTTTCTCTTTATTTTCCTTCAAATATTTTTCCGCTTTTTCGATAACGTCTTTATTCGCTTCTATATTCTTTTTAGCTTTCTCGACGGAGTTTTTATCTGTTCCCCTGTCTTTTGCTTTCTCGATAATTTCTTCATTCAATTCTATATCTTTTCGGGCTTTTTCGATGGCCTTTTCATTCGCCGCAAAATTTTTACACGCGCGCAGGGCGTTCAGCGCGGCTTCGTCATCTTTTGACATATTTTCATTTTCATAGCCTTTTTGATCAATATCCTCCAAGGTGCGCCTGATCAGCCCGTATATTTCATCCTGCCCGTTAGTCTGGGAGTGTATTTTTCTCAGCCGGCGAACCGCAAACCAGAGCATATCCCTTTCCAGCTGCTCGTTAGCCGTGCGCAAGTTGCTGGAATTAGTCGCGTCAATAGTTTTACTGGGCAAGAAAATATCATTGCGTTCTTTTTCGGGGGTTATCACAAAACGGGACAATACTTTGGCTGGATTGCTGACCAGATGCGTGGAGGCGCTTTCTCCCTGCCGTATCTTAATAGAAGGCTGGCCATATTCTTTATCCGAGACAAAAATAAGCCCGTCCTCAAAATCCTCCGGTAAATCTTTAGTAGTTAAAATGGCAAAATCCATCGGATTAAAATACATCTTGAAATTCTTAGTTTTTTCCTGCCCTGCATCTTTATAATGCGATTTATCCACCACCTGAAAATACCCGTTGGCATCAAGATGCAGGCCGCCGCCTTTATCGTCAGCGTTCGGCGAAACCACCGATATAATGCTGATCGGCAGATCTTTGATGGCATCCAGCACTTTTTTCGCAGACCAGTCGGCCTTAGCCACAAACTCCACATTGTTCGGCGTCTGGCCGGTGGCATCCAGCATATGATTCCAGCGTTCCTGGACAAATCTAGCCAGCATAACGTTTAAAGATTCCGTTTCTTTCGGGACAAAAGGCCGTTGGTTCTTTTCCTCCCACCCAAGAGCATTAAAAGCAGCAATGAATGATTTCAGTCGATCAGCGTCATTAACATTGCCTTCAAACGTCCGCAGCAGGACGTTTCTCAACTTATTTTCATAATGACAGCCGTTTTCTAACACCACGTTATTCTTAAAAACAGACGGGGCAATATTG
>JAITIS010000090.1 GCA_031279305.1 Candidatus Margulisiibacteriota bacterium
GGAAACGCCGAGCGCGTGGTTGTCGTAGTTTAGAACTCCGGTGTAGGCGCGTGCCGTAGCCAGCCAATTGCCGTCCGCGCGCAGGGGCATGCCCGATCCGGCGGTCAAACCGGCCTGCCAGCCGCCGCCGGCGGTGTCTTTGTTCCAGCCGATGCCCCAGTCGCGGTCCAAACCAAAACCGTACATCGGCAGGGGCTGAAGCAGCTCGCCGTGCGTGTCCCAGTAGCTGGCCAGCCCAAAAGCGATGCGATTGTGTCCGAGCCAGATATCGCCGTAAGGAGTTTTGTTTTTCCAGTAGGCGTTGTGCACCTGTCCTTCCAGCGCGGCTTTATCCGCGTTGTAGGCCGCGCGGAATTGCAGCGCCGCCGCGCCGGTATCGCCCCGCGCGCCGGAAAATTTTTGCAGATAATCAAAACCGAGAGAATTTAACTGCATCGCGTCCTCTGGATGGCTGGAACGGTACACGGCCTTATTCTCTGCGGAGGAATAGCCGGCTAGGCCCTGAATTTCCGTATAGAACAAACTATCAGCGGCGAAAAGACCGGAAAAAATTATCAACAGCCAAATGCCGCGCACAATCTGCTCACACCTTTAATAAAATGACGCCGCGGTATATTTCCCGGTCATTTTCCTGAAAAGATAAAACGATTTCCCATTCGCCGCGCATTACCAAATCGACCGGGAACAGATAATCTTTGTTTTTATTGGTCTTCACCGGCTGGGGCGGCGCGGCGTGGTGTCCGCGCATCGCAGGCATATCCGAGCCGGCCAAGATAATCAGAGCTGCGGTTTTTTTATCTGCGGCTGGCAGCGCGGCGTCAAAAACATTTATTTTTAGAACGGCGGCGCCTAACCGCGGCTTCCGGGGAAACACGCATTGAAAAGAATAGCGATCGTTGATTTTTATTTTCTGGCCGGCGGGCAGAATATTCGGCTCCGCGGCGGCCTTTGTAATCTGGCGCGCGGAGTTTAGAATGCTCCAGCCCAGAATTAACCCGATCACCAGCAGCCAAAATTTTCGCGTAAAATCCTCCCGCCTCAACTTCCTAAATATACCCCCATAGGGTATATTAGAAAAAGTGATTTGTCAAGTGCCCCCAGGGGGTATATAATGATTTTATGGTCGCCAAACAGTCCTGTCATCCTCCCAGTCATTATGCCCAGATAACGCGCTTAAACCGGATCAGCGGCCAGCTGGAGGGTATAAAAAAAATGATCGCGGAGAGACGCTATTGCCCGGAGATACTGATTCAGCTCAAGGCCGTGCGTTCGGCTCTGCGTTCGGTCGAAAACAATATTTTAAAAGGACATCTGGAGGCCTGCGTGGCCGATTCTTTTGCCGACCGGCGGGAGCGCGCGAAAAAAATCGACGAGATCAAAATCCTGCTGGATAAATTTCAAAGCTAAATGCGGAAAGAACAAAGGCTGTCTAAATGACAGCCCTGTTTTTGAGGTTTTAGTCCCCGGTGAAATGACGCTTTAGAAAGCGTGCGAATAAGATACCAGCGTGGTCGTCGCGTCGAGCGAGAAACCTCTGGCTGCCGCTATGCTGACGATTTTGCTGTTGAAAATGCCGAACAACAGCGTGCCGCCATTAAAAAAATCTGGCGTCCATTGCACATTGCCGCCGAGCTGGGTGAAATCAAAACCTTCATTCCAGCCGGGGTCATCGCCAAGCTTATCCAAATTGACATCATTCCAGGCCGCTCTGTAGCCTTTGGTATGCGTGCCGTAGCCCTGAAGCTCGACCTGTGGATTTAATTTGTAAGCCGCGGCCAGCCCCCAAGTGCTGTTGGGCAGAGTGGCTGTTTCCACTGTCGTGTCAACTCCGCCTTTGTTGAAATCAACATCGCGGTCGTAACTGGTAGCGGCGGTGGCTTTGTAGCTGACGGCCACCTGCAGAGCGTCAGTCACATCGACGATGTAGCCAATGGCGGTTTCCGCGGGCACATCTTCATTTTGACTGCCTTCCGTCGTTACTTTGCCTTTGCCATTAAGCTCGGCGATATTGTCATTTCTTTCCGAGGCGAATTTATGCGACACAGAAATTTTCTGGCCTGGCAGCGCATCATAAACAGCGCCGAGAGCTAAAGTCAGATATGTATCTGATTTTAGCTGTTTCTCAAACGCAACACCTGCGCTTTCGCCAGCCTTTTTGGCCGCTTTGCTAGCCTGATTTTTCTTGTAGGTATTGGCCGCTAATTCTGCGCCGACGCTCAGGCCGTTGCCTAAGTCTTTGCCGTAAGCACCGGAAATACTCTCCACTGCTTCAACGAAAGAGAAAGCATATTTTTGTCCGCTGGGTATGCCGTAGCCTGGCACAAACGGAGCGTTATCGCCGGTCTTAATGTTTACAGAATAAAAAATATTGCCGATATTGTTGTAACGGATAGAGTACCAGTCGCTGTCGCTGATGCTGCCGGTATAGGACAGAAATTTAGTCGCCGCGCTAAAATCAGACGGAGCCAGATCTTGGCCTTTGGCAGTATCATCATCATTGAAGCCGAAGGGGTCTTTGTTTTGCCCGCTCTGTTTTACCGCGTTGGTGAGCAGGGTGCCGCCCTCGACACTGGCTTTTTTGTTGACCGCGATAACCGCCGGATTGCCGCCCAGCGCCGGATTGTTGCGCGCGTTCACATCATTGGTGCCGAGTACGCTCGCGGAGCCGATAGCCGCCAGCGCTCCCGTAAAAATAATTACTTTTTTTAAGTCCATTTTTTTGCCTTTCTTGGAGAATGCCGGCAGTATGTCTGGTCAGTCATTCCGGTGTTTGATATTTTTATAAAGGGATGTCCCTTGCTTGCAGTCAACATTATGATTTCTTGCGGCACCTCCTCATATATAACTAATTCTATCTAATTAGTATGAATTATAGCAGTTTTAATAATGCTGTCAAGAGGCTAAAAATAAGCAAAAAGCCGTGCTTGAAAAGCACGGCTTTTCCGGCTTTTTCGCGTGATTTAGGCTGCAGGCGTCTCTTCCTGAAACAGCCACGTGGACAAATAACGCTCGCCAGTGTCGGGCAATACCACGACAATAGTTTTGCCGGCAGATTCCGGCCGTTTGGCCACTTCCAGAGCCGCCCAGAGCGCGGCGCCGCTGGAGATGCCGACCAAGATGCCTTCTTGGCGGGCTAATTCTCTGGCCGTTGTTCCGCCATCAGTATGCTTGACCTGAATAATTTCATCGACGATCTGCGGGTTGAATACCTGCGGGACAAAACCGGCGCCGATGCCCTGTATCTTATGCGGGCCGGGCTTGCCGCCGGATAACACTGGCGAATCCAGCGGTTCCACGGCAATAGCCAGAAGCGAGGGTTTGCGTTTTTTGATAACCTCGGCTGAGCCGGTGATCGTGCCGCCGGTGCCCACGCCGCTGACGATAATATCCACCGCGCCGTCCGTATCGTTCCAGATTTCTTCCGCGGTGGTCTGGCGGTGTATTTCCGGATTGGCCGGATTGTTAAACTGCTGGGGAATAAAACTGTTTGGAATAGTTTTGTGCAGCTCCTCGGCTTTTTCGATGGCGCCTTTCATTCCTTTGGCTCCCTCGGTGAGCACCAGCTCCGCGCCAAAAATTTTCAAAAGCTGGCGGCGTTCCAGACTCATCGTGTCCGGCATAGTCAGGATGAGTTTATAGCCTTTGGCCGCGGCCACGAAAGCCAGCGCGATGCCGGTGTTGCCGCTGGTCGGCTCGATGATCACGGTGTCTTGCTGGAGCAGGCCTTTTTGCTCCGCGTCCGCGATCAGCGCCAGACCGATGCGGTCTTTGACGCTGGAAAGAGGATTAAAAGATTCCAGCTTGACCAGCACGTCGGCTTTTAGTCCTGCGGTTAAGCGGTTTAATTTGACTAACGGCGTGCCGCCGATAGTTTTGGTAATATCCGGATAGATTTTTGCCATTTTTTTTACTCCTTTATATTTTGCTTAAAGCCTGCTCAACATCGGCCAGAATGTCGTCAATATGCTCGATGCCG
>JAITIS010000122.1 GCA_031279305.1 Candidatus Margulisiibacteriota bacterium
TGCGGCCTGTCCGGACGGGACTTAAATTCCGGGTGGTACTGGCAGGCGATGAAAAACGGATGATCCGGCAGCTCCACCACTTCGACTAATTTTTCATCGGGCGACAAACCGGAAACCCGCAAGCCTTTGGCCGTCAGAACAGCCCGGTATTTATTGTTAAACTCATAGCGGTGGCGGTGACGCTCGGAAATTTCTTGCCGCTGATAACAGCGCGCCAGCAGCGTGTCGGATTTTATTTTACAGGGATAGGCGCCCAGTCGCATCGTGCCGCCTTTATCGGTGAGAGATTTCTGGTCTAACATCAGATCAATAACCGGCGCGCCGGTCTCTTCGGCAAATTCCGTGGAGTTGGCGTCCGGCAGGCCGCAGACATTGCGCGCAAACTCCGCCACGGCCATCTGCATACCAAGACAGATGCCCAAGAAAGGAATTTTATTTTCCCGCGCGTGCCGCGCCACTTTGATCTTGCCCTCAATGCCGCGCCCGCCGAAACCGCCGGGAATAATCAGGCCTTCCACGCCATTTAGCTGTTTTATCCAGTCCGGATCGGTCTCCAGGGTCTCGGTGTTTATCCATTTTATCCGGGGCAGCAGTCCGTAATGCACGCAGGCGTGGCGGATCGACTCCACTATCGAAATATAGGCATCTTCCAGCGCCACGTATTTGCCGGCAATGGCGATCGTCACCGGCTTGAGGCAGGTTTTCATTTTGTCGACATATTCCCGCCAGAGATTGAGATCTAGCTGTTTGTCTTTGGCCAGCCCCAGCAGATCTAGGATCACGTCGGACATTTTTTCTTTTTCCAGCAGCAGGGGCACCTCGTATATCGAAGCCACATCGTGCACGCCAAAAACGGCGTCCGGACGCACATCGCAGAAAAGCGATATTTTATTTTTGAGGTCTTTGGACAGTTTAGTCGCCGAGCGGCAGACGATCACGTCAGGGTGAATGCCGATCGCGCGCAGTTCTTTGACCGAGTGCTGGGTCGGCTTGGTTTTATATTCGCCGGAAGTGCCCATAAAAGGCACCAGCGTGCAGTGAATATTTAACGCGCCGCCGCGGGGCAATTCGTTTTTGAACTGGCGGATAGCCTCGATAAATGGCAGCGACTCGATGTCGCCGACCGTGCCGCCCACCTCGACGATGACCACATCGGAATCATTGTGTTTGGCCGCGCGCACCATCCGCTCCTTGATCTCATTGGTGATATGCGGAATGACCTGCACCGTAGCCCCTAGATAATCGCCGCGGCGCTCTCTGGAGATGACATTGGAATACACCGAGCCGGAAGTGACATTGTTCCATTTGGACAGCGGCGTGTCGATAAAACGCTCGTAGTGGCCGAGATCAAGATCAGTCTCCGCCCCGTCGTCCGTCACGAATACCTCGCCGTGCTGATAGGGAGACATCGTGCCGGGATCTACATTGATATAGGGATCCATTTTCTGCATCGTCACAGTGTAGCCGTGCGCGAGGAGCAGGCGGCCGAGCGAAGCGGCCATAATGCCCTTGCCCAGCGAAGAAACCACGCCGCCGGTGACAAAGATGAATTTGCTCTTCACTTTTAACATTTTTTTATTTTACACCTTCGATTTTCGCAAGGCCACCCATATAGGGAGCCAGCGCCTCCGGCACTGTCACCGAGCCGTCCGCGTTCTGATAATTTTCTAAAATCGCGGCAAAAGCGCGGCCAACCGCCAGCCCGGAGCCGTTGAGCGTGTGCACAAACTCCGGCTTAGCATTTGGGTCGCGGCGAAAACGGATAGCGGCGCGCCTAGCTTGATAATCTTTGTAATTAGAACAAGACGAGATTTCCCGGTAAGTATTCTGCGCGGGAAACCAGACCTCCAGATCATAAGTCTGGCCCGCCGCAAAACCAAGGTCGCCGGCGCACAGCGCGACCACACGGTAAGGCAGTTTCAGTTTTTGCAAAATGCGCTCCGCGTCGCCGGTCAATTTCTCCAGCGCCGCCGGCGAGTCTTCCGGCCGGACAAATTTGACCAGCTCGACTTTATTGAACTGGTGCTGGCGGATGAGTCCTCTGGTGTCTTTGCCGTAAGATCCGGCCTCTCGGCGGAAACAAGGCGTGTAAGCCGCATAAGAGATGGGCAGACGGGCGCCGTCCAGTATTTCCTCGCGGTGCAGGTTGGTCACCGGCACCTCCGCCGTGGGTATCAGGTAAAGATCAGCTCCTTTATCGCAGGCGAAAAGATCCGCCTGAAATTTCGGCAGCTGGCCGGTGCCGGTCATAGCCCTGCCGTTAACCAGAGCCGGCGGCAGCACTTCCTGATAACCGTGTTCCGCGGTGTGCGTGTCCAGCATAAAATTGACAATAGCCCGCTCCAGTTTGGCGCCGGCGCCGTGATACACCGCAAAACGCGCGCCGGAAATTTTGCCGGCCTGCTCAAAATTCAAAATGCCGAGCTTAACGCCCAGCTCATCGTGCGGCAAAACCGCAAAAGCTTTGGCGGCCGGCGCTCCCCAGCGGCGGATTTCTTTATTATCCTCCGCGGATCTGCCGGGCGGCGACGAGCTGTCCGGGAGATTAGGAATATACAGCAGCTTGTTTTTCTGCGCTTCTTCCAGCGCGGCCAATTCTTTTTCTTTTTGTTTGATCTCTTCCGAAAGTTTTTTATTGGCCGCGATTATTTCCGGCGCCGGTTTATTTTTAGACGCGGCTTTTAATTTCGCCCGCAGATTGTCCAGCTCGGACTGCGCGGACTTCCATTGCCGGTCTGCCGCCAAAAATTCCTCCAGCAAAGCCGGCGCATAATTCCGGCTGGCCAAAGCCCGTCGGATCTCCTCTGGATTTTCCCTGATATATTTTTGATCCAGCATCTTCGCTCCTTAAAACCGCGGCCTGGGGATTCGCCCGGCGGCGTCTCATCTGCTCCTTTGGTACACGCCTAAAAGCTTAAAAAAATCGCAATGATTTTGCATATCCTGAAGCGCTTTTGCCGCTTTTTTGCCGGCCGGAGTGCCGTCAAAATCAACAAAGAAAATATAATCACCCATCACCGCCTTGCTGGGACGGGATTCAATTTTAGTCATATTGATCCGCGCGACGGCCAGAAAACGCAGGATATTGTACAGCCCGCCCGGCTGGTCTTTGCGGATAGAAAAAACGCAAGAAGTGACCGCTTTATCCCGCGGTATCTGCAGTTCTTTGGCCAGCACCACAAAACGGGTCAGGTTGTCCCTGTGATCGGCAATATCGCCGGCCAAAACTTTCAAGCCGTATTTAGCGGCGGATTCCAGCGAGCCGATCGCCGCGGCGGCGCGCAGATTTTCTTTGCGGAGTTTCCAGACAGCTTCGGCCGTGCTGCTCACCGACAGCACGCCGGCCCGCGGGAATTTTTTCCGTAAATATCTCTGGCACTGCGCCAGAGCCTGCGGATGGGAAAAAATTTCCCGCACTTCCTCCAGTTTCACGCCCGGCAAGGCGATCAATTTATGTTTTACGGCTATGTCAATCTCGGCAATAATAAAAAGCCGGGTTTTTTTCCGCGCCAGCATATCCAGCGTGACATCGACGCCGCCTTCCAGCATATTTTCGATAGGCACCAATCCATATTTATAAGCGCCGCTGTTCACTCCGTCGATCACTTCGCCGATCGTGCGCAACGGCAGACTCTCAAGCCGCAGTTTTTGGGTCTGCAAATATTTAGCCGCCGCCTGGCTGCTGTACGTGCCGGCGGGGCCTAGATAGGCCAGCATTTCAGCACCTCACATTTTCCGGTCGGCAAAGAGGACCAGTTCTATCCGGGATTCATTTAACATCTGCACGGCCAGATCGTCCGGATAAAAATTCTGGAAAACGATGCGGACAATCCCGGCGTTGATGATCATTTTAGCGCAGGTAATACAGGGCATATGCGTGCAGTAAAGCGTCGCGCCGCTGATTTTGACACCGTGATAGGCCGCCTGGGTCAGGGCGTTTTGCTCGGCGTGCGAGCCGCGGCAAAATTCCTGCCGCTCGCCGGAAGGCACTTTTAATTCCTGCCTCAAACAGGTGCTCAGCTCCAGACAATTATCGATGCCGCGCGGCGCACCGTTGTAGCCGGTGGCCAGAATATGCTTGTCTTTGACTATGACGGCGCCCACCTGCCTGCGCAGGCAGGTGGAGCGTTTGGATACGACCTCGGCCATCTCCATAAAATATTCGTCCCAGCTGGGCCGGGGCGGGCGCAGCGCTTCGGACAGGGGAAACATTGTCAGATTTTCCGCGTTGGAATATCTTGTCGTCCGCGCGGGGTCCATTGTTAATATTCTCCATATAGAGGCAGACGCTCGCAGATCGCCCGCACTTTTTGCCGCAGCTCTTCCGCCAGCTCCGAACGGAGTTTTTCGCCGGAGACGCCGTCCAGCGCGGCGCAGATAATTTCCGCCACCTCGCGGACGTCTTTTTCTTTGAAGCCTCTGGAGGTCACCGCGGGCGTGCCGATGCGTATGCCGCTGGCCACGAAAGGCGACTCTGTTTCCCGCGGAATAGTGTTTTTATTTACGGTTATGCCGATCTCGTCCAGCACATACTGGGCAGTCCGGCCAGTCAAGCCATTTTTAGATTTCACATCGACCAGCAGCAAGTGATTATCCGTGCCGCCGGACACCAACCGAAAACCGTTTTTCAGAAATACCCCGGCCATAGCCGCGGCGTTCAGGATAGTCTGTTTTTGATCCGCGGCAAACTGCGGCTGCAATGCCTCGCCCAGCGCCACGGCCTTGGCCGCGATGACGTGCATCAGAGGCCCGCCCTGTATGCCGGGAAAAACAGCTTTGTTAAAATTATATTTTTTATTTGTTTCAGCGGAAGACAGGATCAGCCCGCCGCGCGGCCCGCGCAGGGTCTTATGCGTGGTCGTGGTCGTCACGTGGGCATAAGGGATAGGGCTGGGGTGCAGGCCGGCCGCGACCAGTCCGGCGATATGCGCCATATCCACGAACAAAAGCGCGCCGGTTTTATCCGCGATTTCCCGCAAACGCTTAAAATCGATGATCCGCGGATAGGCCGAAGCTCCCGCCACGATCATTCTCGGTTTTTCTTTGACGGCCAGGGTTTCCAGCTCGGCATAATCTATGCGCTCAGTTTTTTCCGACACGCCATAGGGCGCGAAATGGTAATATTGGCCGGAAATATTGGCCGGCGAACCGTGGGTCAGATGGCCGCCGTGGGAGAGATTCATCCCCAACACCGTATCACCCGGCTTTAACGCCGCAAAATACACCGCGGTATTGGCCTGCGCGCCGGAATGCGGCTGCACGTTAACATATTCCGCGCCAAACAGTTTTTGGGCGCGCGCGATGGCCAGATTTTCCACAAGATCCACATACTCGCAGCCGCCGTAATAACGCTTGGCCGGATAACCTTCGGCGTATTTATTGGTCAAGCAAGAACCCTGCGCGGCCATCACTTCCGGCGAAGTAAAATTTTCTGAAGCGATCAGTTCGATTTTCTGCCGCTGGCGCCGCAGTTCCAGAGCGATAGCCTGATAAACTTCCGCATCTTTCTGCGCCAGCTGATGTTTCAGCAGAGCTTCCATAGCGCCTCCTTAAAAAAATCGCCGTGTCTTTAAGCCGGTAAAACTCCGGGATTATAGCATTTTGGGCATAACCAGCAAAATTAGAATTCTATTCCGGTTTGCTTTCCCAGAGTTGTTTTATTTTCTTAAAATGCTCTGGGCGCTTTATTTTGGTTAATCATAATTTATTATAAAAAACTTTTTGTTTCGCAATTTAATTATTATTCCAGCGTCTGCCGGTGTATCGCTATGGACTGCGCCAGCCCTAGTCCCAGCCAGGACACCACCAGAGCCGTGCCGCCGTAGGAGACAAAAGGCAGGGGCAGGCCGGCCACCGGCAGCAGGCCGATATTCATTCCGATATTGACCACAGTCTGAAAACCTAAAACGGCCAGTATGCCGGCCGCAGTATAACGGCCAAAATCCGCGGAAGCATTGGCCGCGATTTGGTAAATCCGGCGCAGCAAATAAAACAGAGCCAGCACGGTCAAAGCCGCGCCGATAAAACCCAATTCCTCGCCGATCACCGAAAAAATAAAATCCGTGTGCTGCTGGGGAATATAGCGCAGATTGGTCAGCGCGCCGCGGAAAATGCCCTTGCCAAACAGCCCGCCCGAACCGACGGCGATGACTGATTTGGCCGTATGATAACGTATGCCGCGCGCCAGCGGGTCAATATCGGGATTGATAAAAGAAAGGATGCGGTTGCGCTGGTACAGCGAAAGACTATTCCAGAAAAAAGAAGAAAATAAGCCGGCGCCTAAATTGAGGATAAAATAAACCCCGGCCTCCCAACAAGGCAGGCGGAAGCGCCAGAGCAGCGCCGCCAGCAAAGCCAGATAGACGCCCCAGGACGTCAGTGGCTCCAGAGGCAAAGCGTAGAGCGCCAGCACGCTCAAAAACGGCGAGGCCAGCAGAAACAGGCGTGAAGGCTTCATTCCGCCCCAGAAAGACATAACCAGAAAAATCACCAGCAAAACCACAGCCGATCCCAAGTCCGGCTGCTTATATATAAGAAAAAAAGGCAGACCGGCCAGCGCCAGCCCCGGCAGAATGTCTAACAGCGTGTTTAGCCGCCCCTGCTTTTGCTCCAGAAATTTAGCCAGCAAAAAGATCAACGCCAGCTTCATCAGCTCCGTCGGCTGAAAAGCCAGCGGCCCCAGACCGATCCAGCGCTGCGCCCCGTAGGCCGCATAGCCTATGTTAAGCACCACCAGCAGTAAAAACACCGCGGCGCAAAACAATATCTCCGCCCAGCGCCGGACGCTGCGGTAATCCCAGACAGCTGCCAGCAAAAAAACTAGCAGCCCCAGAGCCAGAGACAGCAGCTGTTTTTTGAGCTGTTCTGGATTGTGCGTGGCTGCCACCGCCAAAAGCCCCAGCCCGGAAAGCCCCAGCCCGGCCAGAAATAGCCGCCAATCAAAATACCGCCAAGGACGCGCCCCGGTCTTAAAAATATTCATTCCGGCTCCTTTATTTTACTAGCTAGCATCAATATATTACATTTATGTAATAAATACACTTTTGTAATATTATTAACGCCTGCCCTTAGCCCTGGCGTCATACCAGACATACAATTCTTTGGCCAGACCGGCGGCTACAGCGCTGCCCCAGCCGCCTTCCTCCACAAACACGGCGATGGCCAGATCGGGATGTTCGTAAGGGCCGAAAGAGATAAACCAGGCGTGGTCTTTTTGCTGGTTCTCCGCCGTGCCGGTTTTGCCGTGAATGACCAGACCCGGCGCGCGGGCGTTAAGTCCTGTGCCCCGATCCACCACCTCGCGCATTAACCGGCGTGTCAGGGCGATATTTCGGCGCTCAAAAGGCAGAACGCTGACCTGCTCCGGCCTGTTTTGTAAAATATTTTTGCCTTCGACAGAAACAATCTTCCGCAAAAGATACGGGCGGTATATTTTATGCTGTTCATTGGCCAGAGCCGCGGTCAGCACGGCCATTTGCAGGGGCGTGGTCAAAAGATAGCCCTGCCCGATAGCCATATTAAGAGAATCACCCGGATACCATTTCTCAGCATAATTGCGCTGTTTCCAGCGCTCGCTCGGCACAAAGCCACTGCTCTCGAAAGGCAGATCGATATCCGTGGCCAAACCCAGCCCCAGAGCCGCGGCCGTGTCGGCCAGTTTTTGCGGGCTGACCAAAAGACCCAGATTGTAAAACACAATGTTGCAGGAATTGACAAAACCGTTCAAGATATCCTGCCGGCCGTGCCCCGCCGGACGCCAGCAGTCAAAACGCCGGCGGTTTACGGTCATAAAGCCCTGGCAGATAAAAGTCTTGAGCGGGTCTATCTTGCTCTCCAGCGCCGCCAGCAGCGTCACCACCTTAAAAATCGAACCGGGCGGATAGCCGCTCAAAGCGCGGTTGTGCATCGGATGATCTTTGGTCACCAGCTCCCGCCATTCCGCCGCAGACATATAACTCGTGAAATAGTTGGGGTTGTAGTCCGGCTTGGAAACCAGAGCCAGCACTTCGCCATTGTCCGGACTGAGAATAACAATCGCGCCTTTGCGGTCGCCCAGCGCCCGCGCGGCCTGTCGCTGCAAGCCAAAATCTAAAGTCAGATGCACATCAGCGCCCGGCATAGGCTCCAGCGAACGCAGTCCCCGCACCGGATTGCCCAGCGCGTCCACATCCAGCGCGCGCCCGCCGTTCACGCCGCGCAGATACTGATCATAGTAGCGCTCGACGCCGGCCAGTCCCACAATGTCGCCCATTTGATAGCCGTAGTTTTTTAATTTATTCAGTTCGGTCTGGCCGATCTGCCCCACATAGCCCAGCACGTGCGCGGCGGCATTGGCATAAGGATAATAGCGCACTATTCTGGCGCTGATAATCACTCCGTCTAGCAGAGCTTTGTTTTCCTCTATATAAGAAATCTGGCGCGGGGTTAACTCCGGACTGACCGTTAACAGCTCATAGGGCAGGTAATCTTTATCCGCTAGCCGCCGGGACAGCTTGCTCACATCCAGCCCGATACCGCGCAAAAATCTTAAAACTAATTGTGCATCTTTGAGCTGATAGGGCAGAACATCCAGCTCGTACACCAGCCTGCTCTCCGCCAGCGCCACGCCATTGCGGTCATAAATCACCCCGCGCGGCGCAATGCTCGGCACAATGCGCGAGCGGATGCCGTCCGCCAAAAAATCATAATAACTATGCCTAACGATCTGCAAAAAAAACAAACGGCCAAGCAGCAGGCTCAAGACCAGCCAGCCGGCCGCGGCGGTAAAACGTTCCGGCAATTTAGTCATAGCGTCTCCGCGCGAAAATAAAAGACAGCAGGAAAAAAACCAGCACATCCGCGGCCAGCGCGCCGGCGCAAGACAGCAAAGGCGCATAGACAGGCTGTCCGGCCAAAAGCCAAGACAGCGCCGGATAGCCGCAGTTTAGCGCCGCTGAGCTGAGCAAAAGACCGACCAGCGCCAGCGAACGGTAATCCCGAAAAACGCTGGCCGGCAGGAAACCAACGAGCATGCCGGACAGAGCGTACAGCGCCGTATTATAAAAACTGCAACCATTGACCGCATCCAGAAACAAGCCGGTTAAAAACCCCAAGCTGGCCGCGGCATAACGGCGCCCGGAAAAGAATAAACAAAAAACCACCAGAACCAGCTCCGGGCGCACGGGCCAGTCCGCAACAAACGTAGTCTGGCTAATATAACTCAAAAGCAGCGCGCAAACGTATTTCCAGTAAATCATCGGAGCAGAAAAATAATATCCAGTCCGGCCAGTCTGGCCGCCGGCTTGACCGTGGCTTTTTTAGTCAGGCTATTTTTCGGCAAACGCACCGCCGTCACCGTGCCGACCGGCAGGCCCGGGCGGTAAGTGTAGCTGTGGCCGGAAGTAAGCAGTCTGTCGCCGACCTGAATATCCGAGTGCACCGTCGCGTATTTCAAATCCAGCCGGTTAGAATTCCGGCCGGTCAAAACATAGACCTCTCCGGTGCGTTCACTGACCACGCTCACATTGACCAGCGGATCGCTCAGCAAAAGTATTCTGGCCGAGCGCCGTCCGGCGCTGTGCACGCTGCCCACCAAACCGTGCTCGTCCACCGCCGCCATAGCCGGCTGCACCCCGTCGTCAGCGCCCTTGGCCACCGTGACAAAGCGGAACCATTGATCGCCGCTGCGGCCGACCACCTCCGCCGGGATCAGCCGGCTGGTTGAATTGCGCTGGAATTTTAGCGCGTCCCTGAGACGGTCATTTTCAGACCGCGCCGCGCTAAGCAGAGAGCGCTCTGTTAAATTTTGCCGGCACAGTATTTCGTACTGCCGGTCCTGTTCTCTTTTAGCCGCCAGCAGCCAAAAAGTATCTTTGATGCCGGCCAGCGTCCGCTCGATATTCCGCTCCAGTTTTTGCAGATAAATGATTTTGTCCGCCGCGGCCGGAGCCAATCGGCTGGCGGGCAAAAACGCCAGCAGCTTAAGCAGCGCCGCCAGCAGCGCCAGAGCGCCCGCCAGCCGGAGAAAATAAAAATACCCTCTATGCATAGAGGGTATTATAACATTAAGAAAAAACCGCCTCCGCTACCGGACTACGGTTAAGCGGCCAATAAATTTATTGTTCTCCTCATCCGTCACCAGAATGATGTAAATGCCGGAGGCCACCCGGCCGCCGCGGCTGTTGGCAAGATCCCATTCGATCAGTTTTCTCGGCGCGTCTACTTCCAGCGTCGTGACCAGTTCGCCAGAGATGGTGTAGATTTTGGCACGCGCACTTTCGGTCAGGTTTTCGATGAACACTTTATTTCTGTAATCATCGCTGTCTTCGCCGTTAGCCAAATCGCCGTCACTGCCTTTATACGGGTTAGGATATATTATCACGTCTTTCAGATCAGCGGCGTAGGACAGCACATAGAATACTTTGTAGGTCGAGAAATGTTCCACCGCGGCCTCTATATTGTGCGCGATTACTTTGCCAGTCGCATTGTCTTTAACCTCGGTGACAGGCTGTTCGCCGGGTAGTATTTCCCACTCGCCGCGGCTGTTCAAAACGTGTATCTTGAATTCGCCTCTCGATCTGGAGTTACGCGCCGCCTCGTAAGCCTCTTTGCTAATCTGAATGCCGATCGTAACACCGTCCAGCCCGCTGACATCGGTCAGCGGCTGGTCATTAGTATCATACACCGTGAAATCCACCAGCGTATCAGTTAGAGCCGGCACATCGACAATGCCGCTCAGTCTAGCGGTGGCGGATCTAACTGCTGGGGTATCGTCCGTGATATTTTCGTTAATGACCGCGCTGTTGATGGCTAGGGCATTAGTCCGCACATATTTAGGCGCCATTGTGAATCCCACTGTGACAGAAGTTTTTACTTCGCCGTTCGCAGCGTAGTTGCCGGCTTTGTCTTTGGCCTGCAGGGTCAGGACAAATGCTCCGCTGGAGCGTCCGGAATTTTCCAGCACTTTGCTGATCTTGATCTGCCAGTTGTTCGCGTCGGATTTATCCGCCTTGAATATTTTTTCCGCTTTGCCGGTAGAGTCAAACACGCCGTTGATCGTATAGTAAACATCCGCGCCAGAAGCATAATTGCTGCCACCGCCGTTTTGATCAAACACTTGGCCTTTTATAGCCACGTCATCATTTACCAGAGAAACTTTGCCAGAAACAGTCGTCGTTACTTCAAAAGTGGGATTATTTCTATCCAGAGCGATTTCTACTATCTTGGTAGAAGAAGGTCCGCCGGCGGCTGTCCAATCATCCTTAGCATACAACCTCACCAAGCGCACACCATCATCCATATATCCCGGTTTGGTCAACTGTATATTATGATAACTACCACTTCTAAAAGCCAAGGAACTATCTGCAATAAAATAATCGTCTCCATTTTCATTTAGCGTCACAGATACATCCACCGTGGTAATCCCCGTGCCGCTTAGTTTCAGCGGAGCGGTTATCGCATTCGTATAGATCCGGATCGTCTCATTGGCGCTGTTTTCCACACTGCCAGCCGTGGCCGGAATATCGAACACCGGCAACAGATTAGGCGGATTATTATTGATCTTAATATTCCCCGTGCTCCATAGTGTAATATTGCCCACTCCGTCGATGATCGTCATCTGTATTGTATTTTTATCGCCAGAGGCGCCAACACGAATATTGCTGGTGCTGATGACATTGGGATAATGCTCGATGCCCGCGCCGGTATAATTCAGGGTAGCCGAAACGCTGTTGATCTGATAAACGATCTCCGCAATACCCGCGCCGTTGTCGGTCACCGTGAAATTGAAAGTGGCTTCTG
>JAITIS010000036.1 GCA_031279305.1 Candidatus Margulisiibacteriota bacterium
AAATCAGCTCACTGAAAAATCTCTGGAGCGGGCAACCGGTCTCGAACCGGCGACATTCAGCTTGGGAAGCTGACGCTCTGCCAACTGAGCTATGCCCGCTTGTAAAGGATTATAACTGACAACACCCAAATTGTGACCAGCCGGATATTTTCTTAAATTATATTTTTATCCGTCCCGATAAACAATGAAATTTGCCGCAACTTTTTGCTTAAAGCTGCGATATATTTTTAGAACTGGCGGACGGGCAATAAGGCAGACTAAAAAACAAAGGACGCGTATGTTTTCGAAAAAAGTAGGATATGCTGACAGCGATGTTCGAGCTGAGACGGCGGGCGCGGCTGATCTGAAACAGGCGGCGCAAATCTACAAAGGCCCTTTGGGCTGGTACTCTATCCGGGAAATCATTTCTCTGGAAACCCAGCTGATCAGAGAGATTTTTGACGGCCCGCAACTGGGCAGCACGGTGCGCAGTGTGGCGCGTTATTCTTTTGGCCGGTACGGCTGGAAAAATTATGTGACTAATAATATGCACGAATTGAACGCTGAAAAAAGAAGAGACGCCGACGCGGGCAGCGAATATGAAAAACCCTTTGAGCTTTTTGCCGGAGTTGACGCGGCCAGCAAAAATAAAAAAATAGGCGAAATTGTCTGCTCGGAGGAAGACGGCACCCTGCGCTGGTATCAGAGCCCGAACAGCAATCTGCGTTTTATGGAAATACAATCCCGCCGGAATAGGGAGCAAAGGCTGCTTTTTGTAGTGCGGGGAACTATACCGCATCCTGACGGGGACAAATCGGCGGAACAAGAAGAAGCTGTCCTGCTTTTGCGGCTGGATAAGCCGCTAGCTCTGGAGAGCAGTCTGGACAAGCTCCGCCGGATAGAAGAGATCTGCGCGCTGTCGGATCTGGCTTACAAAGAGCGAATGCTGTCCGGCCGCATAGAGATTGATTTACAAAAACCATTGCCTATTCATCAGGCGGCCTACGGCCGGGTCTGGGTGGCGGAGGAAGAGACTGAAGACTGGGGCGTGGAGCAGGTTCCGGACGCGGATAAACAGCCGTCCTTAGTCCGTTTGAGCGGGGCGGTCAAAGACGCTTTTGCCAGACTGGCCGAACTGCGCTTGAATGGCATAGCGGAATATTTACAGCCGGGCGCTTCTGTGGAAGATTGCCTGCAGGTTTTGCGCGGTGCGCTGGATCGCCCCGAAAATAAAGACAGCCTAGAGGATATGCTAAAACAGTTTTTTACGCCGGATTTTCAGAAAAATCTAACAGCGCTTGCCGCTTTGCTTTTTTATTTTAAGCAGACAGCGGACATCTTGAAAAAATTGCAAGGCGACACTTCCGGCCAATCCGCTTTTGATATTTTGTATGAGATGAGCCGGAAATTTCTGCCGACCAGTCTGGGCAGTGGCAATATACGCCGGTATCAGGAAGAACATTTGCGCCTAACCAGAAGAATACTGAAAGGCATAGAAGAACAGAGCATACCCCCGGGATCTATCATAGTCGGCGCCAGCGTATCGGACACCGCTCTGCACAATTACAAACAGGCCGGAGCTTCCGGCATAGTGTCGCTGAATACTGAGGACACCTATCATTCCGTGATTGATGCCAAAGCGCTGCAGTATCCGTTTTGCATAGGGCTGGATAAAACTTTTCTCAAATATATCGATAGGCAGGATCACGACCGCCCGGCCGACCGCATCGTTTTTTACGGGCGCAAACTGATCATAAATCCTTCTGAGGACGAAGTGAACGCTTTGCGGAATATTTGCGCGAATGACGGCGCAGATTATTTCATAGAGAAATTTAAGAAATTTAAGTCCGAAAAGATATTTCGGGGAGAGCGGCTGCTGTCCACGCTGGAAATAAATTTCATACCGGGCGTTATCCGGCGCGGCTTCAGTCTCCTTATGGGTTTGTTCCGAATGGAATTTATCCGGGGCAAAAAAAATGCTATTCCTGATTTCGCGGAATGGCTGGAGATCATCCGGCAGACCGTCAGAGATTATCCGGGCGGGGTGACTTTTCGCACGCTGGATGTAGGGCGGGATAAGGGGCCGGAAAGCATCGGCTTGCCGGAAATGCCAGAAGGCCAGTCTTTGCGGGATTATATAGAAGCCCATCCAGAAGCGCAAAAAGCCATTTATGAATATATGCGGGCGATTTTTGCCGTGGCATCCGAGCAGCCGGAGACAACATTCAAAATTATGTATCCGATGGTGCGTTCGCCGGATGATGTCGCTTATTATCACAATACTTTTTTCAAGCCCCTGTCCGCCCAGTTTCCGGCAGCCAGAGTGCAGAAAGGCGTGATGATCGAGACGCCTAGCGCGGTGTTTTCTCTGGAGGCCATTATGTCCGCGGTGGATTTTGTCAGTATCGGCACCAATGATCTGACAATGTCTATTTTGAATAAAACGGAACGACAGGCGGCGGTAAGCGGCCTGGAACCGGGCGTGCTAAATGCCATTCGTTTTGTAATCAACCGCGCCAATAGAGCCGGCAAACCGGTAAAGGTCTGCGGCGATATGGCTAGTAATCCTCTGCTGGCCTGCATCTTGCTCTCGCTGGACGCGGTGGATTTGAGTATGGAGGAAAATAGCGTTCCGGTGGTCAGCGCTGTGGCGCGGTATGCCGTGGAGAATAATTTACTGCCGGAGATAGCCCGGATAATCTCCGCCGCCAACGCCGCGGATAATTTTGCCAAAACCATCTACCATCAGGTAATGGCGCTTTTTAGCAAAAACAAACGAATTTACAATTATCTGCAGGAATATTATTTTCTGCCGGCATAAAATCGCCCGTTTACTGAAGATTAAAAATCTCCGCCCAGCCCGGATGCGGGTGGATAAAATTTTTAAGGCCGGCGTATTTAGCGCGGGTATTGATCAGCGCCACCGCCTCGCCGATCAGCGCGTCAGCGTTTTCGGAGACGATGACGCAGCCGGCGATGACGCCGTCTTTGTCCAGAAAAATTTTAACAAAACCCTCGGTCTGATTTTCGGTCTGCGCCCGCCCCAGCAGATTGAAAGGCATTTTCCGGCAGTCGCCCGTGTGTTCTCCAAGGCTGGCGATTTGCGGCGCGGTGAAAATAACGCGCGGCATAATGGCTGGCGCCGCTACTGGTTTGGCCTGTAGTATATGATTTACGGCCGCCCGCCCCTGATAAATAGCGGCGTGGGCGTACAGGGCGAGATTGTTCGCATCGCCGATCGCGTATACGCCGGGTATGCTGGTTTCAAAATTTTCAGCGACTGTCACCGCTCCTCCGGGCGTTTTCTGTACGGCCGGATCTTGAATATAGTCCGCGCTTACCCGGCGGCCGGCGGCCAGCAGACAAAGATCCGCGGCAGCAGTCTGCCCGCCGCCCAGGCAGATAAGCTTATCCGCGATTTTTTCGATCTTGCGGCCGAGGAGAAAAACACAGCCGGCGCGCTCCAAGCTTTTCTGCAAAAGCGCCGCGGCCTCTCTGTCCTCAGCCGGCAGCAGCTGCTCCAGAACATCAATCAGCGTGACTTTCACGCCCAGCCGGCTGTAAATATCCGCGAACTCCAGACCGATGACGCCGGCGCCAATGATGGCCAGACTGGCCGGCAGAGTTTTCCTGTTTAATAATTGCTCGCTGGTGATCAGCCATTCTCCATCCGGCTCCAGTCCCGGCAGAGTTCCCGGCGCGCCGCCGGTGGCGAGAATAATATTGTCCGCGGTGTATTCGGCTGATGCCGTGGACACGATTTTTCCCGGCAGCAGTCTGGCCTCGCCGAAAATTGTCTCCGCGCCGCTGTCCCTAAGCAGGGTTTCTATGCCTTTTTGCATCCTTTTGATCAAGCGGTCTTTGCGGTCGATCAGCGCGGGGAAATCCAGCGCGGGGTTTTCCACTTTGATGTTAAATAGTCCGGCCTTTTGGATTTTTTGGAGCAAATGCGCCGAGGCTAACAGGGTTTTGACCGGAATGCAGCCGCTGTTGAGGCACGTCCCGCCCAGCCGGGTTTTCTCAATCAATAGAGTTTTTAAGCCGTGCTTGGCCGCGCGCGCCGCGGCTGTGTAACCGCCCGGCCCGGCGCCGATGACGATCAGATCATATTTTTTCACAAAATTTTTACAATAGAATTTAGGGTCTCCATACGTAAATCGATTTGATTTTTAATAGTTTCGGCTAAATTAAGCTTAACCTGTTCTTTTACGGCCTCAACAGCTAACTGCTTGCGGAAAAATTCCGCGGTTTTATCTTTTACTATGAGCGCGATGATCGCCTGCTGTTTGCCAGAATATAATTTGAGCAACAGTCTAGTTTTTTTGAATAACTCGCGCAGATCCTGCGTGTTGGCGGAAAAATAAGACCGCGCGTTGACCGAAATCCTGTCCTCCGTGATTCCCTCCAGCTCTTCCGGCAGATGCGAGCCGATCTGCATAAACAGCAAATTCATTGTTTCCGCCGGCAAGGCGGCAATCAGCAAAAATAAGCCGCTGATAAAAGTGTTTTCCGCCTGACGGCTTCCGTCAAACAGCTGCAGCGGATCCCCGGCGATTTTTGCCATCAACGCTTTTTCGTTATTCAAGCGCTGGCTGGTTTCCCTAAGCGCTTCTTTGATGACGGCTAGGTCATTTTTGCCAAAGCTTTCAGCGGTCTTGCCAAAAAAGGAATGCTTAAATTCTCTAAGCAGATTTTCTGTTTCTCTGTCAAACCGTCCCGCTATGAGGCTGATCGTCTGCAGTTTATTCAGTATTTTTATTTTGTAGCCCTCTGCGGTTTTCTGCGCGGAGAGCGGCGAACGCCCTATGCCGTTTAACAGGGACATACTGAGCAGCAGCGCCCCTTGCATAAAACAAACCACGGGTTCCAGTCCTTTGCTTTTTTGCCAGACCTCCCGGGAAAAGGCTGTCTTGCCCGCCAAGATGTCCAGAAAAAACTGCCGTTCTTTGGCGCCTTTGTTCCAGAGCGGTTTGCCTTTTTGAAAAATCAAATCCAGCGCGGCGTTCAAAACCAGAAAGTCGTTGTCCGCGCTGAACTTCGTGTCTTCTAGGGCGGACAGCATCTTGACCGCATTTTTCATAAATCAAACCTCCAAAGTTTTGACCAGCAGTTCATTGAGCTGTTTGGTAAATTCCTGCGGATTGTCCAGTTTGCCGCCGTCTGCCAGCACGGCCTGATTATACAATAAGCTGCCGTAAGACTGAATTTTTTCCGCGGATAGAGCGTTGAGTTTCTGGATCAGCGGATGATCTGGATTTAACTCCAAGGTTTTTTTCTGCTCCGGCGTCTCCTGCCCCATTGCTTTGAGCATTTTTTGCATTTGCGCGGACATAGCGTTGTCATCGGCGGTCAAGCAGCAGGGGCTGTCGGTCATTCTGGCCGAGAAACGCACATCCTGCACTCTGGTTGTCAGCGTGGATTTTAGGGCGTTCAAAACGCCGCCTAAATTTTTCTGGGCCGCTTTGATTTTTTCCGCCGCCGCTTTTTCATCACCCAGCTTAAAGCCGGCTTTGTCGATGGCCTGCAATTTTCGGCCTTTGTATTCGTACAGCGCGGGAATGACAAATTCGTCAATAACGTCGGTTAAAAATAAAACCTCGTAGTTTTGCGCTTTTAACGCGCCTAGATGCGGCGAGGCCGCTCCCTGCGCCGGCGTCTCGCAGCACAGGTAATAAATCTCTTTTTGCTCTTTGGGCATCTTTTTAACATACTCGGCCAAACTGCGGTATTTGCCCGCTTCTGTGGTGCTGGTCGTGAAAAGCAGCAGATCGGCCAGAGCCTCTTTGTTTTCATAATCGTAATGCAGTCCTTCTTTGAGCGCCGCGCCGAATTCTTTGTAAAATTTGAGATATTTTTCCGGATCTTTATCCTGCATAGTTTTCAGCGCGCCCAGGATTTTTTTGACAATATTCTTTTTTATTTTTTCCAGCTGGGCGTCCTCCTGTAGGATCTCGCGCGAGACATTGAGCGGCAGATCGCTGGAATCAACCACGCCTTTGAGGAAACGCAGATACTCCGGGATCAGCTTTTGGCAGTCGTGCATTATAAATACGCGCTTGATGTAGAGATTGAGCCCCAGCGAGTGGTCTTTGCTGAAAAGATCAAAAGGCGCGCGCTCCGGGATGAACAGCAAAGCCTTAAATTCACTGGCGCCTTCCGCGGCGTAATGGATAATCTCCAGCGGATTGGCGTGATTGTGCGAGATATGTTTGTAAAAATCATTGTACTCTTCGGATGTAATTTCATTTTTATTTTTAGTCCAAAGCGCTTTCTGGGAATTTAATTTTTCCTCGCTGATTTTTTTCTCCGGCTTAGCTTTCTCGAGGGGCTTCCCCTCCGGGTCTTTGGGCATCTCCTCGCGCTCGACATCCAGCAAAATGGGATAATCGACATAATCGGAATATTTTTTGACCAGCTGGCGCAGGGTGTATTCGTCCAGATATTCTCTGGCGGCTTTTTTTAAGCACAGGATTATATCCGTGCCGCGGGCGGATTTAGCCGCCGCGCCCAGCTCAAAGCTGCCCTGCCCGGCGGAAGTCCAGCTGTTAGCCTCGCCGTCTGCCGTGCGGGAATTGACCGTGACTTTGTCCGCGACCATAAAAGCGGAATAAAAACCGACGCCGAACTGGCCGATCAGCTCCGGCCCGTCTTGCGCTTTTCTTAACTGTTCGACAAACTCTTTGGTGCCGCTGCGGGCGATGGTGCCGAGATTATTGATCAGCTCAGCTTTGGTCATACCGATGCCGTTGTCGGAGATAGTCAGCGTCCCCGCTTGGGCGTCGCGGAATAATTTAATGCGCAGGACAGTGTCTTCGCCCAACAGGTCTTTGTTCTGCAGCGCCGCGAAACGCAGTTTATCCAGCGCGTCAGAAGCGTTGGAAATCAGCTCGCGCAGGAATATCTCGCGGTGTGAATACAGTGAATGAATGACCAGATTTAATAATTGATTAACCTCGGTTTTAAATTCAAATTTTTCAGCAGTCACAAAACACACTCCTTTTTTGTTAAAAATTTTCTCCCGGATCGAGAGATCCTGCCCGCCTTAGCCTGCAGGCGGCCCTAGAACGGCCTATAATTATAGGTGATAAATAATAAATAAGGAAGTGTTTTAGGACTGCCCGCCGCGGCGCAGATCCCATTCCAGCCGGGGGATTTTGCGCGGAAAATTCTCATATTCCTCCAAGGTCTCCACGACAAAATTTCCGGATATTTCATAGCCGGCCAGATCATATTTGCTTTCGCGGATATAATCTCGGCCCGTCTTGCGTTTAACAAAAAATAATTCCCGTATGCCGTCCGGCCTGAGCTGGCCCAGCAGATTAAAAGTATTGCTGGCAGGATTTTTCTCTAACCAGTTTTTGATCCAGGTTGTTGTTTTGGGGAGATATTTATCCCTAGTCTCATCATTATAACGCGCCAGCAAACCCGGGAATACCCAGGCTGTTCTGCTGATATAAAATAAACCCAGTCCCTCGCGGAAATATGGATGATGATAACTAGTGCTGGCAAAAGCCGGATATTTAGCTCCGGTTATCTGAAAATGCAGCATATCCGAAGAATTGCCGCCGCCCTGCGCGCTAAAAAATATTCTTAATTCCGGATCGCCGATGGCCTGCAGCAGATTGTCCGCGTAATACAGGAGATTTATGCCCTGATATACCTGACGGGTGGCGGTTAAAAATCCTCTGTCTATAGCCGGCGGCATCCAGGCGACAAAATGATAAGGACTGACCGGCGCGTAATTGGCGCCGATATAAAATTTTTGCGGGCGACCTTTGAAACCGCTGATCTCAAGCTCCAGCACCTGCTCGCCGGGATTGCGTTCCAGCACATTGGCAAAAAGAGCGCGCTTAAACTTGGTTCTGTCTTCAGGCGCTATTTCCGCGGCGGGCACCAGCGCTATTTTGCGCCTGCTATTCGGGTGATCCTTGGTGTAGTATTCGGGAACATTTGGGTTAAGAATACCCCGTTCTTCCAGCATTTTTATATTATGCCGGTCGTGCCGTCCCGGCGAATAGTTCAGATAAAAAGTATGGCCTTCCACGCTGATACTGCGTTTCTGAAAAATACCGGACAGCAAAAAACCGTTCTTTTTTTCCTGCACCCAAACTTCCCGTAAGAGGCTGCCCGCACCTGAATGCGCAGCCAGCCTGATTAGGGAACCTTGACTGATAACTTTCTTAAACATAGGCGTATATATATCGTAAGCGAGAAATGCCTGTTGCAGAATATTTTGTTAGTATATGCGGTATGCATTTTCTGCCGACCACTCTGGACGAAGCGCGGGCTTTGGGCTGGGACACACTGGATATTATCCTTGTTAGCGGCGACGCTTACATAGATCATCCCAGTTTTGGCCCGGCGCTGATCGGCCGTTATCTGGAAGCGCGCGGTTTCAAAGTCGGAATTATTCCCCAGCCTAACTGGCGGGATCCGTCCAGCGTCACGGCGCTGGGCAAGCCCAATCTTTTTTTCTGCGTCAGCGCCGGCAACATAGACAGTCTGGTCAATAATTACACCGCGGATAAAAAACCGCGCCGCACAGATATGTATTCTCCGAACAATGAGGCCGGACATCGCCCTGACCGCGCCTCCATAGTGTACACCGCTATGCTCAAACGCCTGTATAAAAATACGCCGGTGGCGTTGGGCGGGGTGGAGGCGAGTCTCAGGCGTTTCGTGCATTATGATTACTGGGACGATAAGCCCCGCCGCTCGCTGCTGCTGGACGCCAAGGCCGACCTGCTGCTGTACGGTATGTCCGAAAAAGCCACGCTGTATCTGGCCGAACAGCTGCGCGCCGGTGTGCGCTGGGAAGATGTGCCCCAGCCGCCTAACAGCACTAGGGCTTGCAAAACTCTGGATGCTCTGCCTCAGAAATATCTACTCCTGCCGCCCGCGGAAAAAGCCCTGGCCGACAAAAAAGTCCACGCGGAGCATTTTGCGCTATATTTCCGCGAGGGACGCCGGAAAAAACCGCGGACTATCGTCGAGCCGTATCCCGGGCGTTATCTGGTCACCGCGCCGCCGGACAATCTGAGCGGGTCGGAGCTGGACGAGTTATTTTTTCTGCCTTTTACCCGCGCTCCGCATCCGCGCTATAAAAACACGCCGATTCCCGCCTATGATTTTGTGCGTTTCTCGACAATCACCCACCGCGGCTGTTTCGGCGGCTGCGCTTTTTGCGCCATATCCCAGCATCAGGGCCGGCAGATCATCAGCCGTTCCGAGGAAAGCATCCTCAAAGAACTGCAGACCATCATTTGCCGGGATAAGGATTTCAAAGGAATTATTTTTGATCTTGGCGGTCCGACGGCCAATATGTATGGGATGCGCTGCCAGTCTGCCGGAGAATGTCTGCGCGGCAGCTGTCTGTATCCAGCTATTTGTCCGCACTTAAAAACTTCCCACGCTAGGCAAAAAGCCCTGCTGTCCCGCGCGCGCCAGCTGCCGGGCATCAAAAAAGTTTTGTTAAACAGCGGCATCCGTTACGATCTGGCTTTGCTCGATCTGGACTATATGGAAATGCTTTTCACCCATCACGTGGGCGGCCAGCTCAGTCTGGCGCCAGAGCATATTTGCGGTGAGGTGCTGCGGGTAATGGGCAAGCCGCCGTACGAGCTGTATGTGAAATTTCTAAACAAATTTTTGGCCTTCAATAAAAAACACGGCATTAAACAGCATATCGTGCCGTATTTTATTTCCGCCCATCCGGGCTCGACGCTGGAGCACGCGCTCAAGCTGGCGCTGTACTTGAATGAACATCATCTCAAGCTGGAGCAGGTGCAGAATTTCACGCCCACGCCAATGACCGCCGCGACGGCGATGTACTACACCGGCCTCGATCCATTCACCAAAAAACCGGTGCATATCCCCAGAGGCGAGGAGCGCGCTTTCCAAAAAGCCCTGCTCCAGCCGCATCTGCCGAAAAATTATAGACAAGTGGCCAAAGCGCTGAAAATCTTAGAAAGAACAGATTTGTTAAAGAAATTGACCCGGCCTGATTCAAGGGATGTTTTTCGGGACGGACGCGATAGATAAAGCTGTTTCAAAGGAACCCAATGTTTTGCTGTAAAATCATTGAGCTGAAAGAACAAGTCGCTAAAACGATCAAACTTGCTCCGGATAAAATCAAAACAATAGAGCGCGACTATTATGGCCGGGTTTACAAAGTTTCTCTGCTCGTGCCTCAAGAAATATTCATAGACGAGGAGAGATTTCTGATAACGGATATGTACTTGAATTATGGCTTTTGTTTCGGCACGCCTTATGTTTCCAGATTAAAAGATGTAAATGGTAAAATTCACAGTGTTTGGTAATTTTTTAAGTCGGCCAAGGCTAGTAGCCTAAAAATCCATCTTGTCCGGATCTGAGCCTGACCAGCCGAACTGCGGCAGGGCGTTAATGCGCTGCATATCCTCGGCGCTGATTTCAAAATCGAGCGCTTGCGCATTTTCCTTGATCCGTTCTGGCGTGATGGATTTTGGCAGCGGCAGAGTTCCGTTTTGCCGGCACCAGCGCAGGCACAGCTGGGCGGTCGATTTGTTATATTTTTGCGCGATCCGTTGCAGGTCAGGGTTTTGCAATATTCGCCCGCTGCCCAGAGGACTCCAGGCTTCGACCAAAATATGGTGTTTTTGGCAAAACTCCACGGTTTCCTCCTGTCTAAAACCGGGGTGATATTCGATTTGATTGACCGCCGGTTTTATTTCCGCTGTGTCTAATAGGGGCTGCAAATGCCGCGGCTTAAAATTGCTGACGCCGAGCGCTTTGATCAACCCTTCTTGGTAAAGTTTTTCCAGCGCTTGCCAGCTGGCGGTATTCAGCGCGGGATTTTTATTGTCCGGCCAGTGAATAAGATACAGGTCGAGATATTCCAGCTGTAATTTTTGGAGACTGGCCGCAAAAGCTCTTAACGCGCTGTCGTAGCCGCGCTCGGTGTTCCAGAGCTTGGTGGTGACAAAAAGTTTCTCGCGCGGGACACCGCTTTCCCGAATGGCGCGGCCGACGCCGATTTCATTTTGATAACAGGCCGCCGTGTCTATATGTGTGTAGCCGTATTCCAGCGCAGTCTTTACCGCCTGCGCCGTTGTTTCACCGTCAGGTATCTGCCAAGTGCCGAAACCAATTTCCGGTATAGACACACCGTTATTTAACTTTAGATTTTGCATAAATTCCTTCTTTAGCCGGACAGCAGTTTGTCCAGAATTTGATTAACCGCCGGCGGGCTGGCGCGGCCTTTGGTGCGTTTCATCGTCTCGCCGACGAAATAACCTTTGAGCGCGGTTTTGCCGGCGCGGTACTGCTCCAGCTGCCGGGGATTGGCGTTAAGAATTTCCTGAATAATTTTTTGCAGTTCAGCTTCATCTGTGATCTGCCTAAGGCCGCTTTGCTCGACGAGCTTTTTAGCCGACTCGCCGGTCTTGAGCATTTGGCCGATCAACTCTTTAGCGATTTTGCCGGAAATAGTTTTGTTATCGATGAGGCCTAACATTTCGACTAGATTGGCAGGCCGGAGTTTAGTCTGAGACAGCTCCAGATCTTCATTCTTGAGATAGCCTAACACATCCGTGGTCAGCCAGTTGACAATATTTTTTTTATCGCCGGCGTAGAGCCTGGCCGCTGTGTCAAAAAAATCCGCGGTTGCTTTGTCCAGCGTCAGCACGCGCGCGTCGTAGGCCGAAATGCCATATTCCTCCTGATAACGTTTTATTCTCTGCTCGGCCAGCTCCGGCAGTTCTTTTTGCGCCTGCTTTAACCAGTCCTCGCTGATGAGGAGCGGCAGGAGATCCGGCTCCGGGAAATAACGGTAGTCGTGGCTCTCTTCTTTGCTGCGCATAGAGACAGTCTGTCCGGCGGCCTCGTCATAACTGCGTGTTTCTTGAATGATTTGCCGTCCGGCGGCCAGCGCCTGTTTTTGCCTCTCTATCTCTATTTTGATCGCCCGCTCCACCGCGCGGAAAGAATTCATATTCTTGATCTCGGTTTTGACGCCGAATTCCGCCGCGCCGGCGGGGCGGATGGAGACATTGGCGTCGCAGCGCAGCTTGCCTTCTTCCATATTGGCGTCGGATATGCCGGCGTACTGCAAAATAGATTTTATTTTTTCTAAATAGGCCTTGGCTTCCGCGGCGCTGCGCAGGTCCGGCTCGGATACGATCTCCAAAAGCGGCACGCTGGAGCGGTTGAGATCGACATACGAGGACGTCGCGCCCTCGATGCCTTCCGCGCCCTGATGGACGAGCTTGCCGGCGTCTTCCTCCAGATGGGCGCGCGTGATGCCGATGCGTTTTTCCGCGCCGTCTGCGGGCGCGATGTCCACAAAACCGCGCGAGGCCACCGGCAGATCAAACTGGGAGATTTGATAGCCTTTGGGCAGATCGGGATAAAAATAATTTTTGCGGGCAAAAACGCTTTTTTTGTTTATCGTGCAGTTCAGAGCCAGCCCGCAGCGAATGGCCAGATTGACCGCCTCTTTGTTCAGCACGGGCAGGGCGCCGGGCTGGCCGGTGCAGACCGGACAAATATTGCTGTTGGGCGGTCTGCCAAACTCTGTCGAGCAGGCGCAGAACATCTTGCTCTTAGTTTTTAAGTGCGTGTGTATTTCCAGTCCGATGACCGCTTCGTATTCCGTCACAGATGCATCCTTTCAAATCCGCTGCTGCGCTCCGCCGCGGCGGCGATCTGCAAAAGTTTGCGCTCGGTAAATTCCGGAGTCGCGATTTGCAGGCCCACCGGCAATTTATTCTCTAGACCGCAGGGCACAGAAATGCCGGGCAAACCGGCCAAGTTGACCGGGATAGTTGCAATGTCGGAGAGATACATACTTAGCGGGTCGTTCACTTTGGCGCCGAATTTGAAAGCAACGCTGGGGCTGGTCGGCGACAGCACGGCGTCATATTTGGCGAAAGCTCTGGCATAGTCCTGCCGGATAAGCGTGCGGACTTTCTGCGCCTTGAGATAATAGGCGTCGTAGTAGCCGGCGGAGAGGGCATAGGTGCCGAGCATAATCCGGCGCTTGACTTCCGGCCCGAAGCCTTCCGCGCGCGAGCGCTTGAACATCTCCAGCGTGCCGCGGGCGGATTTGTTGCGGTGGCCGAAACGCACGCCGTCGAAGCGCGCGAGATTGGCCGAGGCCTCGGACGTGGCCACCAGATAATAAGCGGCCAGCGCGTATTTGAAAGACGGCAGCGCCACTGTTTCAATGACAGCGCCCTGTTCCCGGAGCTTGTCGAGCATTTTTTCTATAGCCTGACGCACGCCGGCGTCGATGCCCTCGCCGCTTAATTCTTTGATAACAGCCAGTCTTTTCCCGGCAATATCGCTGTTTAGGTCTGCGGTGTAATCTTCCGGCGGCCGGTTTACCGAGGTGGAGTCTTTTTCATCGTAGCCGGCGATGACATTGAGCAGCAGCGCCGCGTCTTCCACGGTTTTGGTTAGCGGCCCGATCTGGTCGAGCGAAGAGCCAAAGGCCACCAGCCCGTAGCGCGAGACCAGCCCGTACGTCGGCTTTAATCCCACTATGCCGCAGAAAGCGGCCGGCTGGCGTATTGAACCGCCGGTGTCCGAACCCAGACTGCCGAAACATTCATCAGCGGCGACCGCCGCAGCCGCGCCGCCGGACGAGCCGCCCGGCACCCGCTCTTTGTCCCAGGGATTGGTCGTCTTTTGCAAAGCGGAATTCTCGGTCGAGGAACCCATCGCAAACTCGTCGAGATTGAGCTTGCCTGTAATGACCGCCCCGGCGTCCAAGAGCTTTTGCACAGCCGTGGCGGTGTAGCGCGAGATATAGCCTTTGAGTATTTTCGAGGCGCAGGTCGTCTCCGTGCCGGCGAGATTGAGATTGTCTTTGAGCGCCAGCGGCAGACCTAAAAGGGGCGCGCCGTCCGTGTCGCCTTTTTTTAAGCGCTCATCCGCCGCTTTGGCCTGCGCCAGAGCCTGCTCGCGGTAGATGCTCAGATATGCCTGCACGACCGGCTCGTGCGCCTGAATCTGCTGAAACACATTTTCCGTGAGCAGCTCGGATGTTGTCTCGCCCCGCCACAGTTTGCGCCGCGCTTCTTTGAGCGAGAGTTTGTGCATTACAAGATCCTCGGCACGACAAAACTAGAGCCGGCTACCTCCGGGCCATTCTCCAGCAGTCCGGCCTGATCGGTAAAATTGCAGACTTTATCCTCGCGCAAAAGCGTGCCGGTATTTAACGAGCTGTAGGTCGGCTCGATATTGTCCGTGTGGAGCTTTTCCAGTTCCCGGGCATAATTCAGGATTTGATTGAGCTGTTCGGTGTAGGCGCGCAGTTCTTTGTCCGTAAGCTCCAGCCTAGCCAGCCCGGCCACGTGTCTGGCGTCCTCGCTGCTGATCGACATTAACGCGCTCCCTTAAAATAAGCCCGGTCTAAAGGCTTGTCGATGATATAGCCCTCGCCGCCGATGACCAGCGTTTTTTCCGCCCGGTCCTGAATGCGGAAACTGACCGCTTTTATACCTTTTATTTGGGTGGCTGTAAAGACTAGCTGCTTGAGCGCGGCGTCTATGGCCTGATGGCCGCCGGAGAGTCGGAGCAGCTCAGAGTTAAAAGTCAGGATTAAAACGCCGTTCTCGACCCGGCGGTCAAGTATGCGCAGTCCAGATGGCAGCATAGTCTGGATATCGGGGCGGTCTGTCCCGGGGCCGCGCAGCAGCGCGCTTAATGCCGTGTCCAGCGGATTGCCGGAAATTTCGCATTCGACCGGCCGCAAATGTTCGTTGTAATAAAAATAAACCAGCGCCTTGTTTTCATCCACGTAGAGCAGCCGCTCCAGCCCTAGAAAAGAGATCAAGCCGGCCAGCGCTATGGCGATGATGAGAATAAGCCGCGTCATTCTGCGGCGGTCTGCTCCGTATCCTCTACTGGCGCAGAGGCCGGCGCGGCAAGAGGAGCAACCGAATATTTTAGGCTACTTAGGCTAGTCTTGGCAAGTGTGTTGTCCGGCTGCAGGACGAGAGCGGCTTCCAGCGAGGCGATCGCTTCCGGCGTTTTGCCCTGCCTGATCTGCGCCTGCGCTCTGTACACATAATAATCAGGCGAGTTCGGGTTGATCATCGTCAGGCGGTTAAAGGCGATCTCCATATTGACCCACTGGCTGTCGCGGTAGCAGGCCGCGCCTAAGAGCCGAAAAGTGTATTCATTGTTTTTATCCAGCAGAGCTTCTCCCTTATATAGATTTATCGCATCTTTGAGTCTGCCCTGCTGTTCGTAAAGCAACCCCAGCTGCAAACGCGCGTTGCGGTAGTCCGGCGCTTTAGCGATGCAGGCGCGGTACATTTCCTCCTGTTTGGCCGGGTCGCCCTGCTGTTTGTACAGCTCGGCCAGCATCATATAGGCGTCGCCCATTCTATCGTCGATAACCAGCACGTGCTGATATTTTTCCAGCGCGTTGGCGTAATCACGTTTGCCTAGGTACAAATTGGCGGCGGACAGCGTGAATATCGCGTTGTTCGGATCATACGCGCTGGCCTGCAGAGTCAGCTCCTCGCGTTGGGTGTATAGCTCCGCTTTTTTATCCGGATCTGTCTCCAGCTCGGCGCGCATCCCGTACATCTCCGCCTTGCGAATGACATACCAAGGATTGGTCGGCGAGATTTTCAGGCACAGATCATAAATCTCGTCCGCTTTCTGAATCAGTTCCAATTTTTTGGCCGGATCGCTCTCGGCCCTAGCCTGATTTTCGTAGATGCGCGCCAGCTGGGTGTGATAATAAGTTTCCCAGGGCGCGAGTTTTTTGACCAGCAGATATTTATCTATAGCTTTTTGCGCGTCCGCGGCGCGGACCTCCGCCGGTAGATTGGGATTGCCGGACTGCGCTTCAAAATTATAAGCCTCGCGGAAAGCATACTCCGCGCGGAATGGCAGCAGGCAGCGGTACAGCAGAAACACGGCGAGAACTGCCACCACGACAAGTTTCAACCAGTCCGCAGTGGAAATAATATTATTTTTTTCGGTCTGCTCCACCGTGAAATCCCCCTTTGGCAAAACGTTTGTTTAATTCCTCCGCGACATCGGCCAGAGTTATGCCTAGATTATACATCATTACCAGCAGATGGTAGTGCAGATCCGCCAGCTCGCCGATCAGCTCCGGTTTTTGGCCGTTCTTCGCGGCGATAATAGTTTCGCCGGCTTCTTCGCCAACTTTTTTCAGGATTTTATCTAAACCCTTGTGCAGCAGGTAGTTGGTGTAGGAGCCTTCCTGCGGCTCTTCCGCGCGATTTTTGATCGTCCTGTAGATCCGGTCTAAGATTTCCATTTATTTCAGCCTCGCAAAAAAGCAGCTCCGCGCGCCGGTGTGGCAGGCCGCGCCGGTTTGCTCGACCTTGACGAGCAGGCAGTCGCGGTCGCAGTCCACATAAATTTCTTTGACTTTTTGGATATGCCCGGAGGTTTCCCCTTTGTGCCAGAGACAGGCGCGGGAGCGCGAATAAAACCAAGTTTCCCCGCTGCTTAATGTTTTGTTTAAGGCTTCCGCGTTCATATAGGCCTGCATTAACACCGCGCCGTCCGCGTAATCTTGCACGATGGCTGGGATTAGGCCGTCCGCGTCGTATTTCAGCGCTTCCATAGGCTTAGTATAACGCAAAAAAATGTTTTGGAAAAAGACTTGTATTAGAAACGCCAAAATGCTATTATGCAAAGCTCGCCCAAAATTTAAGGAGGTGGAAATCAAGGGAGGGATATTTTTACGGGAGGTATGGTCCTATGACTAAGAGGAGTATGCTAATAGTCGGGGGGACAATTTTATTGGTGCTGATTTTGGCGGTTCTTAACAGCGATGCCGCGCTGATCCCTGTTCAGGGCACTTATGTGGGTAGCGAACCCTGCGCGGACTGCAAAGATATTGACACGGTAATACAGATCAGGGATGACAAGTTTTCCGTGCGCACAAAATATCTGGACGAAGCTGATTACGGTTTTCTGGCGTACGGCAGAGTCCATTATCACAAGAACAACATTATCGAACTAGGCAGCGACTCCAAGTTATATTATAGAGTGGAAAAAAACGGCCGGCTGCGGCATATAGGCCCCAACAGGCATAAGTCCGGTTATGTTTTGCACAAAGCAACCTAAAATTTGCATTTGCCGGCTGCCGGCGGCTTGCCCGCCTAAAGCCGGCGGTTTACCATTGGGCGCATAATGATGTAATATACCCGCGCTTGAAAATTCAAGGAGAGGGCGATGTACAACAAAAAGTCTCTAAAAGATCTGACAGAGCTGGCCGGACGGCGGGCGTTGGTGCGGGTGGATTTCAATGTGCCGCTAAAAGACGGCGTTATTCAAGATGACACGCGCATTCAGGCCGCCCTGCCCACTCTCAAATATCTGCTGGACAACGGTGTTAAAAATCTGATCCTGATGTCTCATCTGGGCGATCCGCGCAAAGACACCCAAAAAGCTCAGGAAAAAGCGGAAAAAGAGGGCCGGCTTTTTGATCCGGTGGCTTTTAGCAGCGGCAAACACCGAATGCGTCCCGTGGCCGAGCGGCTGGCGCAGCTCTTAAACAAACAGGTAAAACTGGCTCCCGCGGCTTTTGGCCCGGAGGTGGACGCGATGGTGTCCGGCTTGCAAGACGGTGAAATATTGATGTTAGAGAATACCCGTTTTCACAAAGAAGAGACGTCCAAAGACCCAGCGCAGCGGGAAAAGATGGCCAAAGCTCTGGCTAAATACGGCGATCTGTACGTCAATGACGCTTTTGGCACAGCCCATCGCGCTCACGCTTCCACCGAGACGGTGGCGCATTATCTGCCGGCTGTGGCGGGTCTGCTGATGGAAAAAGAGATCGCTTACCTGTCCAAAGCGACGGACAATCCCGAGCGGCCTTATGTGGCTATTATCGGCGGGGCCAAAGTCGGTTCCAAAATAGCCGTGCTGCAAAATCTCCTGACCAAAGTGGACACGCTCATTATCGGCGGCGGTATGGCCTATACGTTTTTCAAAGCGCAGGGACTGGAAGTCGGCAGATCGCTTTGCGAGGATGATCAGCTTGCCGTGGCCAAACAGACTATGGAGACTGCCCAAGCCGGCGGCGTGAAACTGTTGCTGCCGGTGGATACGGTCGTGGCGGCAGAGTTTGCCGACGGCGCCCCGCACAAGATTGTGGATTGCGCGGCCATACCCGCGGACTGGGAAGGTATGGACATAGGCCCCCGCACCGTCGAGCTTATCAAGGACGCGCTTCGGGGCGCCAAGCTCGTGGTCTGGAACGGCCCGTTAGGCGTTTTTGAATTTCCTGAGTTTGCTAAAGGCACTTTTGCGGTGGCGCAGGCGGTGGCGGACAGCGGCGCTGTGACAATCATTGGCGGCGGCGACTCCGTCTCGGCCGTGAATAAATCCGGCCTAGCCGCCAAAATGTCCCACGTGTCCACCGGCGGCGGCGCTTCTCTGGAGTTTCTGGAGGGCAAAACTCTGCCCGGCATTGCCGCCCTGCAGGACAAATAGGAGCTGCCCGATGGCGGAAGAAAAAACCAAAAAACCCCGGCGAGAGAGTCTGCAGGATATCATCGACGCGGTGGCGGAAAAAGAAAATGTGCTCGCCGCTTTTCGCGGCGTGAAAAAGCCAGTCCGCCGGGATTACGGGGCGAAATATCTGCTCTGGCATTTTGGGGGCGGCTTATGTTTCGGCCTGGGTTTATTGATTATGCTTTTGCTGGCCGCGTGGCTTTTGTCCAATTTCGCTGAGGTGCGCGCGGCGGCCGGGATGTTCCGCCGTTTTGCCGTGCTGCTCAAGGCGCGCTAATGTTTGTTTTCGCGCTGCTCTCCGCGCTGCTGATTTTTCTGGATCTGCTGACCAAAAGAGTTGCCGTGACTTATCTGGTGGGCGGCGCGGATTTTACGTTCATTCCGGCGCTGCTTAGATTTATCTATGTTGAGAATACCGGCGCGGCCTTCGGCATTCTGCAGGATATGCGCTGGTTTCTGGTGCTGGTGGCGTGGGTGGTGGTGCTGGTGATACTCTGGTATATCATCTCGGAGCGCTGCCGCAGCCGGCTCCAGTATTACGGCTTTATTTTTGTTTTCGCCGGCTCGGTCGGCAATCTCATCAACCGCTTCCTGCTGGGTTACGTCATAGATTTTATCAATATCCCCGCGGCGCCGCGTTTCCCGACTTTCAATCTGGCGGATATTTTTATCAATATCGGCGTGCTTTTGCTGGTCATCTATATTTTCAAGCAGTCGGGCAAGGAGGTCTGAAAGCACATTTATTACAAATATGTAATAATTACATATTTGTAATAAATTTTTTGATTGAGAAAAATATGCCAGCCGGCAAGAAAATTGCTTTTTCGGTCTAAACCGGCTGTCCGCGGTAATAAAACACTGCTCTTAAAGAGCCGCGGACAGGCGGCCGGTAAAAATAGACGACCGGGGGTGTTTGTTGCTAGAATATGGCCTCGCTTTTTTAAGCGCTGGGAGGCAATATGAAGAAATATGTTTCCGAATTGTTGTTAATACCCGGCCCCACGCCGGTGCCCGCGGAAGTCGCGCTGGCCGCTGCGCAAAATATGATGAGCCACCGCAGCGGGCCGTTCAAAAAACTAATGCTGGATCTGGCCGCCAAGCTGCAAAAACTGCTGCAAACCCAAAATGATATAGTGATCCTCTCCTCGTCCGGCACCGGAGGTATGGAGGCCGCGGTATCCGGCTGCTTCAGCAAGGGCGATAAGGTGCTGGTCGCCGCCGTCGGCAATTTTGGCAAACGCTGGATCAAGCTGGCCAAAACTTTTGGCTTGGATGTGGAAGTGCTGGAGTACGCCTGCGGCCAAGCGGTGGATCCCTCCGCGGTCAAAGCGGTGCTGGCCAAAGACCAAGACAAGCGCATCAAAGGCGTGTTTTTCCAGATGAACGAAACTTCCACCGCCGTGCTCAACGATGTCGAGGAGCTGGCCAAGGTCATCAAAGCCCACGGCGCCCTGATCGTCGTGGATGCCATTTCTGGATTTTTGGCCTCCGAGCTTAAAGTGGATGAATGGGGGCTAGACGTGGTTGTCACCGGCTCGCAAAAGGCCTATATGCTGCCGCCGGGTCTGGCCGTGGTCGCGGTTTCGGAAAAAGCCAAAAAAGCCGCCGAAACTTCCGATCTGCCAAAATTTTATCTGAGCCTCAAAGCCGCGCTAAAACAGGCCGCGGAGGGCCAGACGCCCTACACCCCGGCAGTGGGGCTGATCTATCAGCTGGTGGCCGCGGTCAATATGCTGGAAAAAGAAGGACTGGAGTCTGTATTTGCCCGCCACGAGCGCTTGATGAAGGCGGTGCGCTCGGCCTGCCGCCAGCTGGGCCTAAGACTGCTCAATGAAAATGACCGCACCGCCTCGCGCGCGGTGACCGCCGTGTATCCGCCGGAGGGCATAGCCGCCGACGACATACGCAAAAAAATGAAAGATGATTTCGGCATCACGCTGGCCAACGGACAGGACGAGCTTAAAGGCAAAATTTTCCGCATCGGTCATTTGGGCTATATCGATCCCAAAGACGTGCTGGCCGCCATAGCCTGTCTGGAAATAACGCTGTCTAAGCTGGGCGCGCCCGGCATACAGTGGGGCAGAGGCGTGCAGGCCGTGCAGGATATTCTGACGCAGACAAAATAGGAGTTGCGGCGATGAAAGTGCTGGCGAGCGACAAATTATCCCAAGACGGCATCGCGGTATTCGAGCAGGCCGGCATCCAGCTGGATCTGAAAACCGGCCTGCCGGAGGACGAGCTGGTTAAAATCATTCCGGAATACGCCGCTTTGATCGTGCGCAGCGAAACCAAAGTCACGCCGCGGATTATTCAAGCCGGCAAAAATTTGCAGATCATTGGCCGCGCCGGCGTCGGCGTGGACAACATCGATCTGCCTTCCGCCACAGCGCGGGGCATCATCGTGGTCAATTCGCCGGAAGGCAACACTATCGCCGCCGCCGAACACACGCTGGCGATGATGCTGTCTATGGCGCGCAAAATACCGCAGGCCTACCAGCTGCTGGTCAAAGAGCGTAAATGGGACCGCGCGCAGTTTCAGGGCGTGGAGCTGTACGGCAAGACGCTCGGCGTGGTGGGCCTAGGCAAGATCGGCTCGCACGTGGCCAAATGCTGTCTGGGTCTGGGGATGCGGGTTGTCGCCTGCGATCCTTTTGTCAGCAGAGAAACGGCCGAGAGCAAAGGCATCGACCTGAAAAAACTGGACGAGGTCTTAGAAGAAGCGGATTTCCTCACCCTGCATATTCCCAAAACCGCCGAGACCAAAGGCCTGATCAACAAAGAAAAATTTGCCATTATGAAAAAAGGCGTGCGGATCGTGAACTGCGCGCGCGGCGGCATCATCATCGAGGCCGATCTGGCCGCGGCGCTGCGGAGCGGCCAGGTGGCCGCGGCGGCTGTCGATGTTTTTGAAGACGAGAAAAAAGCGCTGGAGTCGCCGCTTTTGGCCAATGATCTGCCGACGCTGGTGGCCGTGCCTCATCTGGGCGCTTCGACCGCCGAGGCGCAGATCAATGTGGCTGTAGACGTGGCGCGGCAGATCGTCACGGTGCTCACGGGCGGCAGCGCCTCGGCTCCGGTGAATATCCCGACTATGCGTCCGGCGCTGTTGGAGCCGGTGCGCCCGTATATGGAGCTGGCCGAGCAGATGGGCAAATTTATCGGCCAGGTGGTCAAAGATACTTTTTCCGAAATAGAGATCAATTACAAAGGCGAGGTGGCCGAGGTTGATCCCTCGCCGCTCTCGACGATTATTCTCAAAGGCCTGCTGGAGTCCATCAATCCAGAAGGACTGGTCAATTTCGTAAACGCGCCGCTCATCGCCAAAGAAAAAAACATCAGCTTAAAACAAAGCCGCGCCGCAAAAGTCGAGGATTACGCCAATGAGATCGAGATCATAGTCCGCACCAAAAAAGGCCGGGAAACCGTGCGCGGCACGCTTTTCACCTCGATCGGCGGGCGGATCATCAATGTAAACGGCTTCACGCTGTCGGCTATACCGCAGGGCATACTGCTGCTTTTTACCCATCAAGACAAACCGGGCATTATCGGCAAACTGGGCACGGTGCTCGGCGAGGCCGGCGTGAATATCGCCGGGATGCAGGTGGGGCGCGAGAAAATCGGCGGACGGGCTATAATGCTGATCAATATCGACAACAAGATCGAAGCGGATATTCTGGCCAAAATATCCCGCATAGAAGGCGTTTTAGAGACGCCCAAAGTGGTGCAGTTTTAGTTTTATGCCTGTGCTGGCGGCGGTTATTTTGTCAGCGGCCGCCGGTTCTTTTTGCAATATGCTTATTTACCGCCTGAATAACGGCGTGCCGCTGCTGCGTCCCGCGCATTCGATCTGTCCGCTCTGCCGCGAGCGCCTGCACTGGTTTGAGCTTATTCCGGTGTTTAGTTTTTTGTTTTTGCGCGGGCGCTGCGGCAGCTGCGGCGAAAAGATCCCGGCTCGTTATTTATTCGTGGAGCTGGCCTTTATTCTGACAGCCGTGATAATAGTCTGGCGCCTCCCCGCGCCGGCGTGGCCGCATCTGGTTTTATCTTGGTTTGTCTGGGCGGTCTTTTTTTCCGATTGGGAATATCAGGAAATACCTTATTTCTTTTCTCTGGGCTTTGCGCTGATTTTGTTTTATTTCGGACTGCGCGGCTCGCCGGCCAATCTTTTGATCTGGCTGGGCTTATTCCTTTTTATCAAAGCGCTGGAGAGATTTCACTACAGGCGTCCGGTTTTCGGCGGCGCGGATTTTTTATTTTTTTTCCTGCTGGCCCTGTATTTTCCGCTGGTCAAATATCTGCTGTGCCTCTATCTGGCTTTTTTCTCCGGGCTTATCGTGTCGCTGGTGCTGCTGGCGGCGCGCCGGGCCGGACGGGACAGCCTGATCGCATTCACTCCTTTTATTCTGCTGGCTTTTGTGATCGTGCAGTATGGGGGCGGTGGTTTAGCGTATGTCCTGTAAAAAAGGTTTCACCCTGCTGGAGATAGGAGTTGGGGTTTTTATCCTGCTTTTAAGCAGCGCGGCTGGTTTGACCGGCGCGCTCCAGCTGCGCGCCAAAAACGTTTTGAAAATACAGCAGAATCTTATCGTCGGCGATCTGCTGGCGGCCAAACAGCGCGCGCTGGCTGCCCGGCGGGACGCGGATATTATTTTTGCCGGGCAGGGTTATACGGTGCAGGCCGGGACGATCCGCGAGGTGATTTTGCCCCGGCCTTTTACAGTCTCCGCTCTGCGGCTGGGCTACAATCCCGCCGGCCATCCGCGCTATGCCGGCACGCTGTATCTATACCGTGCCGGACGCCCCGTCGCCCGGCTGACCGTGGCGGTCGGCAGCGGCCTGCTCAAATGGACAAATCTGTGAAGCGCGGCCAGTCCTATCTGGAGCTGGTCATCACGCTGGGACTCTTCGCCGTCGCGCTTGGCGCGTTCTTCGTCTGGCAGCGGGGCTACACGCGGCAGGTCGGCGGCATAAAAAATTATTACCGCGGCAGGCAGGCCGTG
>JAITIS010000064.1 GCA_031279305.1 Candidatus Margulisiibacteriota bacterium
CCGGTGAATGTGGCGCCGAATGTGACGAGGGAGCAGATAAAGCTGTTTGTGGAGGCGGCCCTAGAGGCGAAGGCCGAGGCAATGTCCCTGCAGAGACAATGGTGGCGGGAGATATTCGCGAAATATCCGGAATTGCCGAAAGACAAAAACGTGTTCGTGGATTTTGACACGGGGGAGTTTTATCTGCTGGTTCAGCCTTAATAATCTTTGTTGTTTTTTTAGAAAAAATACTTTATAACACCGCTATGGATTTACGCGCAGTTTTGCGAAGCGGCCAGCCTTTGATTTTTGACGGCGCTATGGGCACGGTGCTGATGCAGCTGGGTTTAGGTGATATTCTTGCGGACAGGCTTAATATCGAACAGCCGGAAATTATTCGCAAAATACACAGAGATTACGCGCTGTCCGGCGCGGATATTGTGGAGACCAATACTTTTAATTCCAGTTTAATAAAGCTGAAAGAACTAGGATTGGCAGATAAGCTGGAGGAATTTAACCGCGCGGCGGTAGCCAATGCCCGCGCTTCCGGCGCGCCTTTTGTCGCTGGCTCTCTGGGGCCCACCGGCAAACTGCTGGAGCCGCTCGGCCCGGTGACTTTTGAAGAGGCTTATACTTCATACCGCGCGCAGGCCGCGGCGCTGGAAAAAACCGGAGTGGATTTGTTTATCGTCGAGACGATCAGCGATATACAGGAGATGCGCGCGGCCTTGCTGGCGGTCAAAGATGTTTCCGGTAAGCCGCTTATTTGTTCGCTGACTTACAATGAAGTGGGACGGACACTGACCGGCACGGATATATTTACAGCTGGGGTTACTTTACGCGAGCTGGGCGCGGATGTGCTCTCTATAAATTGCTCTATCGGCCCGGAAGGCGTGGTCGGTCTTTACAAAAGATATTACCGGGATTTAGGCGAACTGGGGCTGCCTTTGATGGTGATGCCCAACGCCGGTATGCCGGAGCTGGTCGACGACAAATTGATTTACACGATGACGCCGGAAAATTTTGCCGGCCTTATGGCTGAGCTTGCGCGTTACGGCGTGCAGATTTACGGCGGTTGCTGCGGCACTACTCCGGCGCATATCAGCACGCTGGCCAGAGTTATCAAAAAATTATCCATAAAATATCATAATTCTACTGCAAAAAAGGAGGTGTATTTCACCAGCCGTAACCGGGTCGTGCGGTTGTCCGGCTGCCGGCCTTTTCTCAAAATAGGCGAAAGCCTCAATCCTACCGCGCGGAAAAAATTTGCGGAGGAATTAAAAGCCGGTCGAGAAAATTTTTTGCGCGCGCAGGCCAAAGAACAGTCTGCCGCTGATTTGCTGGACATCAATGTCGGCGTGCCGGAGCTAGACCAGCCGCGGTTAATGAAGAAATGCGTGCAGACTCTGACTATGGTTACGGATAAACCGCTTTGTCTGGATTCTGATGATCCGGAGGTTCTGGAAACCGATCTGCGGAATTATCCGGGCATCGCGCTGGTTAATTCCGTGAATGGCAAGCAGGAATCTCTGGCAAAAATAGTGCCGTTGGCTAAACGTTACGGCGCGGCTTTGATAGCGCTGACTCTTGATGGGAAAGGCATCCCTGCCCGGGCGGCAGAACGGGTGGCGCTGGCGCGTAAAATTATGGCTTTTTGCAGACAGGCTGGTTTCCCGGAACAGAAAATATTTTTCGACGGACTGGTGATGACCTTGGCTGCGGAGCCAAATGCGGCGCTGGAAACACTAAAAACCGCGACGGAAATAGCCAAACTGGGCTGGCATACTTCGCTGGGCGTGAGCAATGTTTCTTTTGGCCTGCCGCAGCGAAAAAATATTAACAATGTTTTTCTCAAACTGTTGGCAGAAATGGGCTTGAGCGCCGCTATTCTTAACGCGGCATCCTATAGACAAATCGATAAATATACAAATGCGGAAAAATTGGCTGAGGAAGTGTTGCTAGCCAGGGATGCCGGGGCTAAAAAATATATTGCCGCGATTGCCGCGCAAGGCGATTTTTCCGCGCCTAGGCAAGACCGCTCAAGTTCTATATATGAAACTGTAATTGAAGGCAATGAAGCCGTAATACTCGATTTGGTGCAATCCGCGCTGGAAAAAAATAAACCGCAGGAAATATTGAACAAAGAATTATTGCCGGCGCTGGAAAAAGTCGGCGAGTATTATGCCGCCGGCCAATACTATCTGCCGCAGATGATCACCTCGGCCAATACGATGAAAAAAGCCTTTGCCCTGCTTAAACCGCTAATGGCTGGGTACGGTGCAGCCAAAACAGGCACCGCAGTCATTTGCACGGTAGAGGGCGATATTCACGATATCGGCAAAAATATCGTGGCGATGATTTTGGAAAATTATGGTTTTGAGGTGGTGGATTTGGGCAAAGATGTTTCCGCGGATAAAATAGTGGCGGCCGCCGTGGAGCATAAAGCCAATGTAGTGTTGTTAAGCGCCCTGCTGACCACGACTATGCTCAAGATGAAAGAAGTCCAAGCTAAACTGCTGGAAAAAAATATAGATATTCCCGTAATGGTCGGCGGCGCAGTGGTGACGCCGGAATTTGCGCGAAACTTTGGAGCACATTATACGGCGGACGCCGCCGGAGCCGCGCAGTTAGCCAAACAGCTTCTGGATAGGATTTAGACCGCCGGTAATTTTGCCAGAGATTTGGCGATAGCTTCCGCCGGATATTCGTGATCTTCCAGCCGGCCATTTAGATATTTTTCATAAGCGGCCATATCAAAATAGCCGTGTCCGGTCAGGTTGAATACGATTGTTTTTTGTTCACCGGCTTTCTGGCATTGCAAGGCCTCGTCTATCGCGCCGCGGATAGCGTGCGAGGATTCCGGCGCGGGCAGAAATCCCTCAGTTTTGGCAAACAATACCGCCGCGTCAAAAGATTCTTTTTGGTGCACCGCTCTGGCTTCGATGAGTCCTTCTTTGAGCATATGGCTGACTAGCGGCGCGGAGCCGTGATAGCGCAGTCCTCCGGCGTGGATGCCGGGCGGCATATAATCGTGGCCCAGAGTGTGCATCATCATTATCGGCGTCATTCCGGCGGTGTCGCCGAAATCGTAGGCGTATTTGCCTTTGGTCAGAGACGGACAGGAAAACGGTTCGATGGCGATGCATCTGGTGCGGGCGCCGCTGCGCAGTTTTTCGCCGATAAAAGGCGAAGCAAAACCGCCGAAATTGGAGCCGCCGCCGTGGCAGGCTATCACGATGTCCGCCTGCTCGCCGCAGATTTCCAGCTGTTTCTGGGTTTCCAGTCCGATAATCGTCTGGTGCAGTATGACGTGATTGAGCACCGAACCCAAAGAGTATTTAGTGTCATCGCGTTGCAAAGCATCTGCCACGGCTTCCGAAATAGCCATACCCAGCGAACCCTCGCATTGCGGATCTTTGGCCAGCACCGCTCTGCCGTATTCCGTGTCCGGGCTGGGACTGGCCACTACTTTGCCGCCCCAAGTCTCCATCAGCAGACGGCGCAGAGGCTTTTGATTGTAACTGACCTTGACCATATAGACTTTGATCTCCAGTCCAAACAGCGCGCCAGCCAGGCACAACGCAGAACCCCATTGCCCGGCGCCGGTTTCCGTGGCTATGCGTTTGGTGCCTTCTTTTTTATTGTAAAAAGCCTGCGCGATGGCCGTGTTGGATTTATGGCTGCCGCTCGGCGAAAGACCTTCGTATTTGTAATAAATGCGCGCCGGCGTATCAAGCGCTTTTTCCAGTTCCAGCGCGCGGAACAACGGCACCGGCCGGTAAAGTTTCAGCTTGTCCTGCACTTCTTCCGGTATCTCGATATAGCGCTCCGCGGAGACTTCTTGCTTAATGCATTCCGCCGGAAATAACGGCGCCAGATCGGCCGGCCCCACCGGCTTTTTGGTCAACGGGTTTAGCGGCGCAGGCAAAGGCGTCTTAAAATCCGCGGCGATATTGTACCAGCTGGTTGGCAGATCCTTTTCGGCTAAAATAACTTTCCGCAATTTATCATTCATCTTAACTGCTCCTTTATTTTTAGGATTTTTAGGAATGAACTGTCTTTTTTTTGCATTTCCCGGGAGCCTCTAGTGATCTTGCACAGCGATGCTTTGAGCGCGCTGGCGATTTTTCGCTGGGGCAGTCCGCCCCCCAGCATTTTAATAATCTGCCAGCGTTTGGTTAATTCAGTTTTCTCAGTCGGTGTCAGGACATCGCTCAGAAACTCGCCGAGCAGTTTTACATCGCATTTATGCAACACGGCGATCAATTCCTGATATTCTTTCTTGACGGACACGTTACTATTAAAAGAAACATTTAGCTTTTTGTCAAGAGCGGCAGAAGCTCCTGAATATTCTGAATGACCAGATCCGGCGGTATTTGCTTAAACGGCTCCGCGCCGTTAAATCCCCAGGCGCAGCCGACCGTGCAGATACCGGCGGCCAAACCGGCCTCGATATCATATATAGAGTCGCCGAACATCACAGCCTCTTGTCTGACACAGCCCAGCTCTTCGCAGGCGTAGAGCAGGGGGCGCGGCTGGGGTTTATGCTCCGGCAGAGTGTCTGCGCCGACAATGATGTCAAAATTGACCGGCGAGTTTAATTTTTCCAGTATTTTTATAATGAAATAAGAATTTTTATTGGAGACAATGCCGAGCAGTTTTTTTCGGTCGTTTAGCGCGGTTAAAAACTCGCGGATGCCGGGATAAAAAGCCAGCCCCTCGTACATATTGGTTTCGTGATGCGCGCGATAGATCCGCGCTGCTTCCTCGCCCGAGATTTCCGGTTTTTCCCTCAGCGTGCCGTTAAGCATAGACTGCAAGCCGGTGCCGATGTATTGCTTGACCTGCGCAAAAGCACGCTTGGACAGCCCATAACATTTGCGCGTGTGGTTAAGCGACGCCAGTATTCCGGCGGAAGTGTCCACCAGCGTGCCGTCGAAATCAAAGAGGAAAAGTTTTTTGTCGCGCAGAGTTAAAAACATTTAATACTTGTAGCGCACAAGCTTTGAATTTGTCAATAAAGTAAAAATAAGAGAAAATATTTATTGATGGGCGGAAAATTTTTGTTTATGGTGGTAATAGTTTTTTTCTCTTTTAGCAGGTTGTATAATTAAAAGAGGGTGTATTTGAGCAGAGACTGGTGAATCAAGGAGATAATTATGAAAAAAATATTATGTGGCGCGCTTGTTTTATTGATCTTAGCCGGAATAGTTTTAGCGCAGATTGTATCTCCCAACGGAAAGGAAGAAAAAACGCTTAAAATATTGGTGGTTTATTATTCCCATTCCGGTAACACGCGCGAGATCGCCAATATGCTCAAGGATTTAACCGGCGGAGATATTTTTGAAATTCAAACCACAGCGCCGTATCCCGCGGAATACAATGCGATTGTGAAGCAGGTGAAAAAAGAAAAAAACTCCGGTATCAAACCGCAAATCAAAAACGGTTTTGCTGGAAGTCAAAATTATGACCTCGTGTTTCTCGGTTCACCCTGTTGGTTCGGCACAATAGCAACGCCTGTCGAGACATTTTTGTCCAGACAGGATTTTTCCGGAAAAACAATAGTTCCTTTTGTTACAAGCGGCGGCAGCGGTCTGGGCAGCATAGAGCGGGATATTAGCGTGCTGCAACCCTCGGCCAATGTCGCGCCGGGCAGGGCTTTCAACCGTAGCAGCGTGAAGTCCACCCAAAAAGAAATTGCGGACTGGCTAGCCTCTTCTCTTCGACAAGCGCGCTGAATGAGCGCAGGATTATCGACAGAGTTTTTTGGGTAAACGAGGAAATCACTATGAAGGTTATATTGGTCAACGGTAGTTCACGCACCAGCGGAAAAAAGCGCTGTGTGTTTTGATGGGTTTATTTTCGATATGCCGGAACGCCTACGACTTACAATCAGGTGGATAAATATTTTGGCATAATGCAAATTAATACTTGCCATATTAATGACACAAGTGGAGCTGACGGGAATCGAACCCGTGTCCAAAAATGCTTGAAGGCAAACCACTACGAGCGTAGTCTGCGTTTGATTTTCAGCCCTAGCCTGTCCGCAGACCGGCGAACCAGAGCTTAAGTTTCAGAACTTTTCTTTGTCAGCGGATCCAAAACATTCCGCAGACGCAACCGGTAAAATAAACCGAAGGAAAAACTCCGGCGGTTTTTCCGTGGTCGCCGTTTAATAAATTAAGCGGCTAATGCTTGAGGAGTAAAATCTACTTTTACAACGTTAGCGGTTATTTTTTTGCGCCTTTTGACGAGGCCAGACGCCTCCTCGGCTCGCGCTTTGCCGACCATCCATTTCTGTCGAAACCTGAACAGCCCCACACTCTCAAAGAACAGTATTCGTTCTGCGCGAATATGGGTAATTTTACCAATTTTCACAAGCATATCAAGTGCCGAAGGTGGGACTTGAACCCACACACCCGCGAGGGGTTCACGATTTTGAGTCGTGCGCGTCTGCCAATTCCGCCACTTCGGCGCCCAATGTGGAATTATCAAATATTGGCTGGAATAAATCAACCTTAACGCTCTTTGCGGCGCGTTTTGGTAACGGGCGGTAGCCTAAACCTGCCGCCCCAACCATGTTTAGGGTGGATAAAAAAATGGGAATAAAATACACAAGACTATATCTCGACACTTGGGCGAAATACCGCCGTGTAATATCACCGCAAAAGCTGTGCGAAATGCTAGACGCTATCGTGGACGAAAGCGTGGGCGTTAGCGATACGTTTACCCCGTCGAACGAGGCGGAAAAACAATACTGGGAACACCTGTCCAGCAACTTTTATAAAAACATTTCTGCGTATAACTCGCAATGCAAAAATGCGCGTACTTCGGCGGAAAAACGCAAAAATAAAAACGAAAGCGAGGACGAAAGCGATAACACTAGCGACCACATCAATCAAAGCAATCAAAGCAATCAAAGCAATCAAAACAATCAAAGCAATCAAAACAAACACAAACACAAAAACACAAAAGAGGGGGTTATAGGGGGAAACAAATTACTTGCCCCTGCGTCCGCTAGCGCGGACACCGTTACCCCCAGTCAAAATTCAACTTCTAATTCTAAAAATTCAAAATTCCAAAAACCAACGGTGTTAGAAATTGCCGAATATTGCGCGCTCAAAGATGAGTACATAAATGCCGATGCATTTTATGCGTATTACGAGGCTAATGGCTGGAAAATAGGGCGCAACCCGATGAAGTCGTGGCACGGTGCGATCGGTACTTGGTTCGCCCGTGAAAGCGAAAAAGAATTTATTGAAGCAAAGAAACTCTGCCAGGCGATTATCGCATATGAAAAAAACAAGGGGGTAAAAAATGAATAAAACAAGGACAATCGCCAGAATTCTTAGGTCAGAATATCCCGCGCTACATTCCTGCGCAAAATGCGATCACGGCTATGCACGGTTTTTGATTGATTGTACCGAAGTTTTGTTTTTGGGGGGAGAAAAGGATTATCACCTCAAGAACGGCGTAAAATATTTATCCAAAAAATTACCAGTTGCCTTTGCCTGTGATTGCCAGAACGGCAGAGATTTAGCCAAGTATGAATTGCAGAATTATAACCGGGAATTAACGCCTGTCTCTGAAGTTTATAAATATTCCTCCGCAGTTTCGCTAAAAGGGGATTTTGAGTTTTCGCTGGATTTTCCATTTGGACATAATTTGCAAAAACTAGAGGAGCAGGTGAATGCCTAGCAAAATTCGCATTGTTGGAGAATTAAACCGCAAAGCGATAATTAAATCTCTGGATAAAAAATGGAGCGAGGCTGTGCGCGGTCGTGGAGGCTGTGCGCTGTGCGGAAAAACTACAGACCTGCAGGCGCACCACATCCGGAGCCGCCGGTCACTAGGCACGCGCTGGTTGTTGACAAATGGCGTGTGTCTCTGCCGCCACTGCCACCTGTTTGTAATTCACCGGGATACCTTAGCGGCGGCGGATTTTTATTTTGAGCATATTGGCCGTGACCAGCTAAACGCGCTCCGTGTTTTGTCCGGGAAGCCAACGCATTATTCCACGGCGGAATTAAAACTGCTTTTGGATAACTGGAAAAACTAAGAAAGGAGTAAAGCAATGATACCGACACGTGAGCGAGGCGAGACGATGAACGCATATGTGGCGAGGGTGTTACGGCGGAGGGGATATATCACGAGGCAGGAGACGAGGGGGAGAACGTGTTACCGGTTAGGGGCGCGTATCTGGGATTTGCGGCACAACTACAAATGGCGCATAGCCTGCGCGGAGAAAAAGAGAAACGGAGCGCTGGACTTTGTATATACGCTGGAAAAGATGGGGAAGCCGGTATGAAAAACATATTCGCTTATTTATTTTCTGGAGTGTCGTTATTTTGTTTTGCGTGCTTTGTGATTTTGCTTTGTGCCGGCGAATACGCGGGTGAGTTTTTGGCATTAAGTTTTGTTTTGCTTTTGCTGGCCTTTTTGTTTGGGAAATGAAAAAACGAAAGGAGATATACGCTATGGAATACGAACTGCAGAAGTTACTGGAGCGGGATCGAAAAGAGCCATACCCACCACGGCGGAAGCGGATAGATGAGTTGAAGAAAAAAATAAAGAACAGGAGGCAAGGCTAATGCTTAGATTTTTTGATTATATTTCTTTACCGTCGGAAAACTTAAAAGAAGTTTTATATTCTGCGCCTAGAGCATTAGCGATTTTATCCAAGTCCAC
>JAITIS010000126.1 GCA_031279305.1 Candidatus Margulisiibacteriota bacterium
AAAAAGTTTTTATTGGAGACACTGGATAAAAATCTGCTGTGCTTAAATTACTGCGATATGAATGATGAGAGTTATCGGGTGAGCGCGGAGGATAAAAAATTGAATGAGGATTTTTATAATGGCTGAAACAAATGAAAAGCTTCAAATCAAGTGTATAATTGTAATTATGGATAAATTGCTGGAACAATTAAAGCAGCATTTTTTGGAAAAAAGATCAGCTGTTTATGAAAAATTAGCCCAAATTAAACAGACAAATGCCGTTATACCGATTAAATGTCTTTTTATGCTAGGAGCTGCCTTGATTAGTTGCAATGACTTTGACAGCCTGTGTAAACAATTAACAGCGCAAGGAAATTTTTAATATGCCTGAGCCCCAAACTCTTGCCCAAGACTTGACCAGTTATTGCGCGCTAGGCGGCGTTTTGCCGGACTTGCCGTCGATTATCCAGAATAATCTCAACCCGTCCTTTGAGCTGCGCCCCTATCAGATAGAGGCTTTTCGGCGTTTGGTTTATTTGCTCAATAACCCCCATTTGCGGCAAAAACCCGCGCAGTTATTGTTTCATATGGCCACCGGCAGCGGCAAGACGCTCATTATGGCCGGCGCGATACTGTATCTGTATGCTCTGGGTTACCGTAATTTTTTGTTTTTTGTGAATAGCGCCAATATCATCAACAAAACTAAGGATAATTTTCTCAATTCACAGTCTATAAAATATCTGTTCAATGAAATTATTGCTGTTCTGGATAAAAAAATAACGGTTAGAGAGATTGATAATTTTCAGCACGGCCATAACGAGGACATCAATATAATTTTCTCCACGATACAGGGCTTGCATTCGCGCCTGAATACCCCGCGCGAAAACACGGTCACTTACGAGGATTTTGCGGACCAGAAAATCGCGCTTATTTCCGACGAGGCGCATCATATCAACGCGGATACGAAAAATAAAAAACAGTCCGCCGAAGAGCTGGAGGAGATTGTCAGCTGGGAGGGCACGGTCAGCCGGATTTTCCGCCAAAACCCCGACAATATCCTGCTGGAATTCACGGCCACCGCCGGATTGGACGCCGAGCGGAGCGTCTGGGATAAATATTTTGACAAAATAATTTTTGATTATCCTCTTAAAAAATTCCGCGAAGACGGCTATTCCAAAGAGGTTAAAGTGCTGCAGGCCGACCTCAAGCCGCTGGACAGGGCGCTGCAAGCGCTGCTGCTCAATCAGTACCGCCGCAAGATTTTTGAGAAAAATAAATTGCTTATCAAGCCGGCGCTGCTTTTCAAATCCAAAACCATCGCGGACAGCCGGAGTTTTTACGGGGAATTCTGCGCTAAAATTGCCGGGCTCAAGGCGGCGGATTTGGAGCGTTTCAATGCCGCCGACAATCCGATTGTCTCAAAAATTTTTGCTTACTTAAAAGAAAATAAAATCTCCGCCGCGGATCTTGCCGCCGAATTAAAAAATGACTTTGCCCCGGAGAAATGCATCGTGGTCAACAGCCAAGAGGAAAGCGAAGCCAAGCAAATCGCGGTCAACACGCTGGAAGATCCGCGCAACGAATACAGGGCGATTTTTGCGGTGGACAAACTCAACGAAGGCTGGGATGTGCTCAATCTTTTTGACATTGTGCGCTTGTACAACACGCGGGACGCCAAACAAGGTAAACCCGGACGTACTACCATTAGAGAAGCGCAGTTGATTGGCCGCGGAGCGCGTTATTGTCCGTTTGTCTTAACTGACCGCGCGGCCAAATACAGTCGCAAGTTTGACCAAGATGCCGAGAATGAGTTGCGTGTCTGCGAGGAGTTGTATTATCACAGCGAGCACAATCCGGATTATATCGCGGAGTTAAACAAGGCGCTGGAGGAAATAGGCATCAAAGCCCGGACGAAAAAAGAGATCCCTTTGCGCTTAAAAGAGGATTTTAAGGCCTCGGAATTTTATCAGCGCGGCTTTATTTTTCTGAATGAGCGCCGGAAATACGACCGCGCCCAAATAAAGTCTTTGCCGACCGCGTCCCTGGCCGCGGCGCACAAAATAAAACTGCGCACGGGGCGGATTGGCGCGGACGCGCTGTTTGACAACGCCCTCAAAGATCACTTGCTTAAATTGCAGACGGTCAATGAAACGAGGCAAAAAGATTATTTTTTGCTGGACTTTGGCCTGTCCGTCATCCGCAAAGCTCTGCATAGGCTGCCGTTTTATGATTTTAATAATTTGCAGGCTTTTCTGCCCAGCGTGCGCTCGCTCCGGGATTTTATTACAAATAAAAATTTTCTGGGCGGGGTGCGCTTGGAAGTGACCGGCGGCGCTCAGGCGGAAAATTTAACACCGCGCCAAAAGCTGGATATTGCCGTGGAAGTTTTGGCCAAGATCAGCGCGGATATTATCTCGAATAAAATCGAGTATCAGGGCACAAAAGAATTTAAGCCGGCGGCGGTTAAATCTTGTTTTAAGGACAAAAAACTGGAAATAAATGTGCCGGAAGACAGCGATCAGGAGCGCGGCGTCGGCCAAAGCGTGACGCCCAATCCGCAGTATCGCTTGGATTTGAGCAATAAAGACTGGTATGCTTTTACGGACAATTACGGCACCTCGGAGGAAAAAGCGCTGGTCAAATTTATTAACAAAACTTACGAAACGCTAAAAAGCAAATACGATATTATTTACTTGTTGCGCAACGAGCGGTTTTTCCAGCTGTACAATTTTGCCGACGGGCGGCCCTTTGAGCCGGACTTTGTGCTGTTTTTGGCCAGGCAAAACGCCGGAGAGTCCTTGCACTATCAAATATTTATTGAGCCGAAGGGCAATCAACTTTTGGAAAAAGACAAATGGAAAGAAGAATATCTGAGATCATTGAAAGAAAACACGCGTATTCAGCAGGTTTGGCGGAATAAAAAATATATCGTTTGGGGACTGCCTTTTTTTAATGAAAAATATCGGGAATTGTCTTTTCCAGAAGCCTTTGCCGAGACTGTAAAATAAATGCAGGCCAAACAAATAGCGCAGGCCGATCTCAAGTGCCTGACGGCCGGCGCCGAGCAATACGGCCTTGTTTGTGTCAAAGACGGACAGGAGCGGGTTTATCTTGTCAAAGATAGATCCGGCCGCTTGGCCGCCAGTTTGGAGCTTGGCTTCAAAGCGGCGGCTGGAGAAAATCCGGCGTATTTGAAATTGTATCAGATCAGCATAACCGCCGGCTTCCAAAATCGGGGGTTGGGCACGGCGCTTTTGCGCTATTTTTTGGACGTGGCGGCCGTGCTGGACAAGGATTATCTGATGATAACCTCCACGTCTAATTATGGCCTGCTGCGGTTGATTCATTACAACATAAGTTGTTTAGCCGGCTATTCCAGAGCCATTTTTCTGGGAGAGGACTGGCGCGGTTGGTCGGAGCGGCGGCTCATCGGCAGTATGCGCCGAGTCAGGGCGGTTTTCCCGGACGGCGGGGAAGCGATTTTTAGCAGACATAGCAATGTCTGGCTGTCCCGCGATTTGCCGCGGCATTCCCTCAAACTAGCCGGCGACGCCCGGTTTTATCTGTGCGGCGAGCGCGGGAGTATGCTCCGCAATATACAAGTGTACGACGCGGGACATTCTTACGCAGTGAGAATACCAACGCATCTTGCGGGACTGGGCGGCTAATGATCTTATCTATCCGGCGTTTCAGCCAGAGCATAGCCGCCTGCATTTTTCTAAATAAGCCAGCCGCATCTTTATGCCTTCATAAATAGCTATCAAAAACAGCGGTCATTTGTTGCAGTTGGGGCGGAGATAATAATAACCGCTCTGTTTTGCCACTTTTAACGGCAGGCCGAAGGCCTGAGACAGAATACTGCCGGTTAAGATTTTTTCTTTGGCTCCGTCGGCAAAAATTCCCCCGTCTTTTAGGACAATGACACGCTTGATTTCCGGGATTATTTCTTCCAGCAGATGCGTGACCATAATGATACTGCGGCCTTCCTCCGCCAGACCGCGGATATTTTGCAGAAACTGCGCGCGGGCTTTGATGTCCAGCGAAACTGTCGGCTCGTCCAGCGCTATTATCTGCGGCTGATTGATCAGCGCGCGCCCGATCATAAACCGCCGCAGTTCCCCGGAAGAAAACGTCGCGGCCGCTTTGTTTAACAGCGGCTTTAGGCCAAGGCTTAGAGCTGCTTGTCCGGCCTGTTTTTGCTGTTCGCGCGAAATATGGTGATTGCTGTGCAGGCCGATGCTGCCGAAAAGCCCGGAGAGTATAATTTCCCGCCCGGTGCATTCACTATGCCGCTGATACTGTTCCTGCAGATCTGGAGAAATGACGGCCAGCCTGTGGCGCAGAGTGAATAAATCCCAGCGCTCCTGCCCGAATAATTTTACCGCCGCTTTTTTGCGGTGCACCGGATAAATATCGCCCGCCAGCAGCTTGAGCAGGGTAGATTTTCCGGCGCCGTTGGGGCCAAGTATAGCCGCCTGTTCACCCAGCTCGATGTTTAGCCGCGGGATATTCAGGATAACGCGGCCCTCGCGGACTACCGCAGCCTGGTTTAGCTGTAAAAACGGAACGCCCATCGCTTTCAGATATTAACACAAAAGCGGTGGTTTTGCTGCGCAAAATAGAACAGAAAATTTCGATGTATTGCTGTTTTTTTGGCATAAAAATTTCTGGTTTTAGTTTATCTTTAGGCAGAGGAGGGTGTTTGTGCTCAAAAAAATAATGATTCTGATAATGTTGATGTCCGCGCTGACTTTTTTCTCGGCTTCGCTGGTAGGCTATGTCAATACTAACAAGCCTGCCCCGGCTCTTACTTGGGACGACCCGCGCGCCCGCTGGCGCTAGCGGAACGGATATAATTTTAGAATAAGTGCATATAAATGTTAATTATAAGTATACATATGTGCGCATAAGTTAATTATTATTAAACTAAACCGCCTTATTTCGGTATAAGTATTTCTAAGTTAACTGCTGCTTGACATAATTGCTTATTGTGTATACAATTGTGAAAATACAGTTTTGGGAGATGTGGTTATGAGTTTGGGCGAAATTATACGGGCAACCAGAAAAGAAAAAAGCATCACCCTGCGCAAGCTGGCCAAAGACATAGGCGTGTCGCCGAGTTTTATTTCGCAGGTAGAACAAAATAAGGCCGCGCCCTCGGTTGATTCTCTGACCCGTATTGCCAGAGTATTAGGCGTGAATACTTCCTATCTGCTCGACGAGACGGATGCGCCGTTTTCCGCCGCTCCGCTAAAAAATCGTTTTGATCCGGCTAAACTGCGTAAGGTGACGGTCAAAAGACTGGCGCCTCCGGACAGCGCGGACAATAATCTGGAGCCGGCTTTGCTGGTGCTGGAGCCGGACGCCGGTTCGGATGATATGTCCGGCAAAGGCGAGGAATTTTTGTTGATGCTGTCCGGCCAGCTGGATATTAAAATCAACGGCGATGTTTACACTATACGCGAGGGCGATAATATTTATTTTAATTCCAGCGCGGTGCACAGTTTTGCGAATACCAGCGGGCAGCCTGTTAAAATATTGTGGGTAAAAGGCTGATCCTAGGCGCCGCGTTTTGCGCGGCTTTGCTCTGGCCGGCGCCGCAGTTCAGGCTGGGACTGGGACAGATGGCTTATGACATTCCTGACCTGCCTTTCAAAGGCAATAACGCTTTTCTGGAATACACGTTTGATTCAGAGACGCGCCTGCAGTTTGGGCTGAAATATACACACGCTCAAACCGTTATTACCCGGAGTCGCAGTTTAGGCGTATCCGGTTTGCTCGGCGCGTTCAAATTTTATTTGAACACGCTGACCCGCAAAACTCCCTATCTGGGCGCGAATATCGGCTGGCTGAACACCAGCCTCACACAGGAGCGAGATTATACCGCCCGCGGGGCGTATACGCTGGAGCTTTTGGCCGGTTATTCTTTGCGCTTGAATGAATTTAACCGGCTTAATCTGGAGTATGCGCGCCGGACTATCGAGAATGCTTTGGAGCCGGACCGCAGGCTGACGGCGGACAGCTGGACTATTTCGCTTGGCGCCGCGTTAAACACAGTCCGGCCGCTGCGCCATCAAACGCCGGAGGAAGGCGTCGCCGCGCGCAAAACCTATCTGCGCCGCAAAATCGCCGCCAATCTGGAACAGATCGGCCGTTATGACGCGCTGATAAATAAATATGAGCAGAAAATTCTCGTTGACGGAGCGGATGATGATCTGCAAAAAGAACGCCGGTACCTTCTCGACCAGCGCGCCGCTCTGGAGGCGGACAACCGGAAAATGCAGGAATTGCTGGAAAAATAATTTTATTTACTCCGGCCAAAATATGTTATTTAATTAAAAGATGTACACGCTTGAAAACATTTTCTACAGTTTCCAAAAACCCGTGCTGGATAATGTCTCGCTGAATATACCGGCTGGCAAATTTATTGGCATAGCCGGACCCAACGGCAGCGGCAAAACGACCCTGCTGCGCCTTTTGAGCGGATTTTATGCCCCGCAGCAGGGACGGGTTCTGCTGGACGGCCGATCTCTAGCGGACTGGCGTCCGCGGGAACGCGCCCGGAAAGTCGCCGTGGTCACGCAGTTAAACGCGCTCAATCCGCAGTTTAAGGCCGGCGATATGATCGCGCTGGGGCGCGCGCCGCACCGCCGCTGGTTCTGGCAGAGGCCGTCCGCGGCGGAAAAAGCGTTGTTAAATAAAATCGCCGCGGATTTGCAGCTGAAAGCGCTCTTAGACCGCCGGCTCAAAACTCTCTCCGGCGGCGAAACGCAGAGAGTTGTCATCGCCCGCGCTCTGACGCAGGACACGCCGGCGCTGCTGTTGGACGAGCCGGTCAATCATCTGGATATTCATCATCAGCTGGAAATACTGCGCTATCTTAAAAATCTGGCCGCCGGCGGGCGGACAATTGTCGCCGTGCTGCACGATCTGCGTCTGGCCTGCCGTTTTTGCGAGCAGCTGTTAGTCTTAGACGGCGGCAAAGTTGTTGCCGGCGCGCCGGAAGAACAGCTGCATTCAGGCCTCTTGGCCAAAGTTTTTGGCCTGCCGCAAAATGATTTTGCCTCGCTGGCCGGTTTGAACTAAACCGCCGTCGGTTGTCAGGCTTGTTTTTGTGTTAAAATTTTAGGCGTTATGCGGAAGATTAACCGTCTGCTGGATGCCAATGTCAACCGCGCGCGCGAAGGCTTGCGCGTGCTGGAGGATATTTGCCGGTTTGTGCTGGCTGACGCGCGCCTGACCGAGGAGCTTAAATCTATCCGGCACGGTTTGCGGGATTTGCTGGATGCGCCGGATGGCCTATTGGTGCTAAGCCGTGGATCAGACGCAGATGTGGCTAGGGAACGTCCGGTGCCCCGCCGGATGGATCTGCGCCAGATAACCGCGGCCAATGCTAAACGCGCGGCGGAGGCTCTGCGTGTGCTGGAGGAGTTCAGCGCGCGCGGCAGCGAAATAAAAGACCGGCGTTATCTGGTTTACGATTTAGAAAAAATTATCCGGCAAAAAATTCTGCTGCAGCAGCCATTTTACCGTGATGTGTATGTGATTTCAGACAATCCGGCTGTGCTGATCAAAGCTGTTCGGAGCGGTTCGCGTGTTGTCCAGCTGCGGGATAAAAAGAATGATCAAGAGACAATTTATCCAAAACTTTTGCAGGTCAAAAAATTAAAAGAAACTGATGATTTTATTTTAATCGTTAATGATTACCCCGGGCTTGCTGCGCGCGCGGATATCGACGGTGTGCATATCGGACAGGACACCGATCCCGCCGCGGTGCGTAAAATAATCGGCGCGGATAAAATAATCGGCTGGACAACGCATAATATCACGCAGGCTAAAAAAGCCGCGGAGTTGGGAGTAAATTATATTTCCGCCGGCCCAGTCTGGGCGACGCCAACCAAGCCGGGACGCCCGCCTGTCGGTCTGGAATATATACGCGCAGCTGCTGTCCTGTCAGAGCTGCCTTTCGTGGCTATTGGCGGTATTGATCTGAAAAATGTGCGCGAAGTCCTGTCGGCGGGAGCGGACACTATCGGCATTGTCAGAAGCGCGGGAGATGTTAAAAAATATTTACAGCTGATCAGAAACGGAGAGTAATGTGGATGAGCTTATTATCGCTGGCCAAAAACTGACCAGCCGCTTTTTTTTAGGCACGGGCAAATTTGCCGGCAAGGAATTGATGCGCGCGGCCATCGAACAATCCGGCGCGGAAGTGGTGACTGTCGCTCTTAGGCGCGTGGATCTCCAGCAGACGGCGGAAAATATCCTGAACTTTGTGCCGCCAAATGTACGGCTGCTGGTCAATACTTCCGGCGCGCGCAGTGCGGACGAGGCGGTGCGTATAGCCAGACTGGGGCGGGCTGCCGGCGCCGGCGCTTGGATAAAGATAGAGGTTATATCTGACAGCAGGCATCTACTGCCGGATAATCAGGAGACTGTCAAAGCCGCGGAAATTTTAGCCGCGGAGGGTTTTACCGTGCTTCCTTATATTAGCCCGGATCTGTATGCCGCGCGCGCGCTGGTCAAGGCCGGGGCGGCGGCTGTGATGCCGCTTGGCGCGCTGATTGGCAGCAATCAAGGTTTACAGACTAGGCACTTGCTGGAAGTCCTGCGGCAAGAGATCGCTGAGGTGCCGCTGATTGTGGACGCCGGTATCGGCGCGCCCTCGCAGGCCGCCGCGGCTATGGAGATGGGCTGTGACGCTGTGCTGGTCAATACGGCTGTGGCGGCGGCGGATGACCCGGTGGCGATGGCGCGGGCTTTTAGTCTGGCGGTCAGGGCCGGCCGCGCGGCCTATCTGGCCGGTCAAGCTCCGGCCAGCGCCGGCGCCAGCGCGTCTTCTCCGCTGACGGGATTTTTGTACAATGATAAATGAAAGCGGGGTAAATATTATTGCTGGAGTGCGTCTAAAGCACCCGCAATACGCGCGGAAGTAATAATATTTACGCCGTGCAATAAGATTATGAAAAAATTTTTATATAATAAATTAAGCGATGACGCTGTGCTGGAGATATTTAATGATTCCGATCCGAATTTGCTGGAGCGGCTGGCGCGGGAGGCGCGGGACCTGACCAGACAGCATTTTGGCCGGACGGTGAGTTTGTACGCCCCGCTGTATCTCTCCAATTACTGCGCCAATCAATGCACATACTGCGGCTTTAAGGCCGGCTTAGGAATATCCCGCCGCCGGCTGACCGCGCAGGAGATAGACGCAGAATGCCGGGCTTTGGCGGGCGCCGGCATACAGAGCATCCTGCTTCTCACCGGCGGCTCGCGCCAACATACGCCGCCGGAATATCTGGAGCAGGCGGTGCGCGCCGCCGGAAAATATTGCGCCAGCGTGGCGATCGAAGTTTATCCGCTGGAGACGGCGGAATACGCGCGCTTAAACGCCGCCGGTTGTGACGGCCTGACGATTTTTCAGGAAACTTATGACCGCGCCAGATACGCTGTTTTGCATCCAGCCGGCCGGAAAAGAGATTATGCCTACCGCTATCAGGCGCCGCGGCGCGCCGCGCAGGCCGGACTGCGCCAGATCACGCTGGGGCCGCTGCTGGGACTCAGCGCCTGGCGGCAGGATGTGCTGGCCTTGTACGCTCATCTGCGCGGACTGGAAAAAGAATTTCCCGGCGTGGACTACGCGCTGTCTTTTCCGCGCCTGCGAAAATTGAGCGATTATGCGGAGGATGATTATTTGGTGAGCGACGCGGATCTGGTGAAAATTATCTGCGTGACACGCCTTTTGTTTCCGCGCGTTGGCCTCAGCCTCTCCACTAGAGAAAGCTCAGGCTTCCGCGATCACGCTATACATTTCGGCATAACTAAAATTTCCGCCGGTTCCTCGACCAGCGTGGGCGGCTATGCCGCTCCTTCCGCGCCGGACGGCCGCGCGCCGCAGTTTGAGATAAACGATAAGCGCTCCGTGGCCGCAATCAAGGCGATGCTTAAGCGGCAGGGCTTTGATCCGGTCTTTACGGACTGGAGATGTCTGGTAAAATCCGCTTATGGCCATTCAGCTGCTTGATCAAAATCTTATTAACCAGATCGCCGCAGGCGAGGTTATCGAGCGTCCGGTGTCGGCGGTCAAGGAACTGGTGGAAAATGCGTTGGATGCCGGCGCGACGCGCGTCACTATCGAAATAGCGGACGGCGGTAAAAAACTGCTCAAAATTTCGGATAATGGCCGCGGTATGGACCGGGCGGATTTGGAGAAATGCGTACTCCGCCACGCCACCAGCAAAATCAAAACGCAGGAAGATTTATTCCGTATCACCACGCTGGGATTTCGCGGCGAGGCCCTGTCGTCCATCGCCTCGGTGTCCCAAATGCAGATTATTTCCAAGCCGCGGAATTCTGCCGAACCTTACGGCTACTGCCTATGTCTGGATCAGAGCCGGATTGAAAAAATAACTAAGGTTCCGGCGGCGGAAGGCACGACGGTTATAGTGGAGGATTTATTTTCCGCTGTCCCGGCGCGCTTAAAATTCTTAAAAACTGCCGGGACGGAGCAGAGCCATATCCGCGATTATCTGGCCAAGCTGATGCTGGCGCGCGCGGACGTGGCCTATACTTTTATAGCCGACGGCGGGGTTGTCTTGAGCACGCAGGGCGGGCAGACTCTGGATACCGGCATTGCCCTGCGCAACGCCATAGCTTCGGTGTACGGCGCGCGCGTGGCCAAGTCTCTGCGTCCGGTGGAGCTGGAGCTTAAGGATTTTGCGGTGGGCGGTTTCGTGTCTGACCCGACAGTGGTGTCCGGCTCGCGCTCCGGCCAGAATTTTTTTGTGAACAACCGCTGGATAGCTTCGCCGCTGTTAAACAAAGCGGTGGACGCCGCTGTTTCTGATCTGGTGTACGGCGGCAAATATCCTTACGCGGTTTTGTTTATCAATATCTCCTATGATCAGGTTGACGTGAATGTGCATCCGGCCAAGCGCGAAGTGCGCTTCTCCGAGAGTAATAAAGTTTTTGAAACTGTCCGCGCGGCGGTGCGCAAAGCGTATCACTCAAATTTCACAGACATATCCGCGCGCGCGGAAACTGCGACTCTTGAAAATTTTATCCGGGCATCTGACGTCATTTCTCCCGAAACTGCCGGCTGCGCCGCGCCGAAATTAGATTTTCCGCCGCCCGCGCTCAAGACGCAGGTCTCTGCGGACAATGCTGTGTATGCAATGTCGCCCGCCGGTATTTTTCCGGCTGCCAGACGGCACAGCCTGCGCGTGCTGGGACAGGCCAACCGTTTATTTATCGTGGCGCTGGACGGCGAAGACTTGCTGCTCATCGATCAGCACGCCGCGCACGAACGCGTGATTTACGAGCGCCTAAAAACCGCCAAACGGACTAAAGAAAAACAACTGCTGCTGATGCCTCAGAATGCGGAAATCGGCCAGACGCTAAACAAGGTGCTGCTGGAAAACGCCGCGGAGCTGCAGGCCTGCGGCTTTGAATGGCAGGATTTTGGCAATTCCGTGCTGCTCAGGGCGTTGCCTGCGCTAGATTTGAAAATACCGGCGGAGCAGTTTTTTATCGAGCTGCTGGAAAGTTTAAGCGAGTCTGCCGGTGTGCGCGCGGTGCGGGAACGCGAGGATTATCTGCTCTACACGCTGGCTTGCAAGACCGCCATTAAAGACGGTGACACGCTGACTATGCTGGAAATGACCAGACTGGTCGATGATCTGCTGGCTCTGCCCAATTATCAAACCTGCCCGCACGGCCGGCCGGTTATTACCTGCTTAGGCAGAGATGAATTGGCCAAGAGATTTAAACGCTGATTAAATTGACGCCCGGATTTTCAAAATATCTTCGATGTAAGTTCGGGTGTGCTCGTCAAACTGGCCGCCCGCGCGCTTAATGTCGCCGGTGCCTTTCAGATACGAGGCCAGCGACAGCTCCAACTGATTGCTGTAGCCAGACCAATCTTCCATTTTATTTTTCAGATAATAAACCGTGCCTTTGACATTTTGATTGATGTCGCTGGGGTCGGTGATGCCCAGATCAGCGTAGTTGAACGGCATTATCTGCCCTAGACCGATGGCGCCGCTGGTGGATACGGCCTGCGGATTAAAACCAGACTCTCTGGCCATCAGCGCCAGCAACAGGCGGGGATCAATATTTTTTTCTCTTCCGTAGAGATTGACGGCCACTTTGATTTTATCGACTTCGCTTTGCGGCAGGTTCTTATTGTATTTGCGGATGATTTTGTCCATCCGGTCGTATTCGACATATTGATAAGCCGCGGGAGAATAATCCGCGGCCACTGCGGGTATCGGCGGCGGCGGAGAAATGGGCGCGTAAAAAACCGGTTCGGGCGGCGGCGCTGGTGGCGGTTCCGGAGCGGGGGGGGAGGATACTACTGTTTTCTGGGAAGGCTCTTTGAGTTCAGGGGTGAACGGTTTGATCGAAAGATTTGAAAAGAAAACGATGATAATAATTAGCGCTACTACGCCCGCCCCATCCATAATAAATTAAACCACGAAAATATGCCTAAACACAAGGAGGCGGCTTTAGAACACAATATAGAACATATTGATTTGTTCTTTTGGGATATGTTATGCTTTTTTTGTGGATTTGCAGGAAAAGCTCAAAATACTCTCCGCCGCGGCCAGATACGATGTCTCCTGCGCGTCCTGCGGCGTCAGCCGTGTTTTGCCGCAGGGGTTGGGCTCCGCGGTCAGCGCGGGCATCTGTCACAGCTGGTCGGATGACGGACGCTGTGTCTCTCTGCTCAAAGTCCTGCTTACGAATTACTGCCTGTATGATTGCGCCTACTGCGTCAACCGCCGGAGCAATGATCTGCCGCGCGCGGCTTTTACTCCACAGGAATTGATAGACCTGACTATGCAGTTTTACAAGCGCAATTATATAGAAGGCTTATTTTTAAGCTCCGGCGTCCGGCATAGTCCTGACCGCACTATGGAGGAATTGATCGAGGTGGCCGGGACACTGCGCGAGCGCGCGCATTTTTATGGCTATATTCACCTAAAAGTGATTCCCGGCGCGGCGCCGGAGCTGGTGCGGCTGGCTTCCCGTTACGCCGACCGCCTGAGCGCCAATATAGAATTGCCCAGCGCGCCGAGTTTACAGCTGCTGGCCCCTGATAAAAAACCACAGGTCATAACGCGGACTATGGAGCTGGTGGCGTCTGCCGCGCCGGCCGCCGGCCAGAGCACCCAGTTAATCGTCGGCGCCACGCCGGAGCGTGATTTGCAGATAGTTACTCTGGCCGAGGAGCTTTATCGGCGCCGTAATTTGAGCCGCGTATACTACTCTGGCTATATGCCGGTCAATACAGACAGACGCCTGCCTGCTCTGCGGGAGGAACCGTCCGCCGCCGCTGAACATAACCGCCTGATCCGGCTGCGCGAACACCGTTTATATCAGGCGGACTGGCTGCTAAGATTTTACCGTTTTAAGGCCGGTGAAATACTTTCGCCGGAATATCCCGATCTTGATGAATTTGTCGACCCGAAAACAGCTTGGGCATTGCGCCATCCAGAATTTTTTCCGGTGGAAATAAACAAAGCCGGGTATGCAGACCTGCTGCGCGTGCCCGGTATCGGCGTCCGCTCGGCCAAAAGAATACTGCAGTCGCGGCGGTTTCATTCACTGGATGAGCAGGCCTTGAAGCGGATCGGCGTGGTCTTGAAACGCGCCCGCTATTTCCTCATCTGTTCCGGTCAGAGGCTGGACAGCGCGCGGCAGTATACTCCGGCCACGCTGTATCATTTTTTCACGGCGCAGGAAAAAACTCTCCTGCCCGGTCAGGAACAGCTGGTTTTATTGGGCGGATAAAATGTTTATTTATGACGGCAGTTTTGAGGGTTTGCTGACAGCTGTTTTTGAAGCTTACCGGCTGCGGGATTTTGCGGATATCACTCCTGCGGAAAATTATCAAAAAGGTTTGTTTGAGGAAGCGCGGCGCGTGGTGTCCGCCGCGGACAAAGCCGCCAGAGTGAGCGCCAGACTGCTGGCTCTGAGCGGGGATGTCCTGCGCGTGGTGCAGTATTGTTTTTTAGCCGGTTTGGCGGACAAAGAAAAAATTATCTTTGCCTATATCCGGCGCACTTTGTCCGCCGGCCGCAGCCTGAACGGCAATTATGCGGACCCGGTCGTCGCCGCGGCTCTGGCCTGTCTGAAAAAGGTCGCGCGTGAAGCCGAACGGCTGAAAGGCCTGCTGAGGTTTCAGGAATTACGGGACGGTAGTTTTTACGCGGCCATAGAGCCGGAGCACTGTATCCTGCCTCTGCTGGCCGGACATTGCCGGGCGCGTTTCTCCGGCCAAGGCTGGCTCATCCACGATGCGCGGCGCGGCATAGCGCTGGTCTATCAAGACGGCGATTTGCAATTATTTGACAATAGCGCTGTACATAATGCGCGGGACAAACACGCCGCGCACGAACTGGCGTATCAGGAGCTCTGGAAAATTTTCCACCAAAATATTGCGATTGCCGGGCGTAAAAATCCTAAACTGCAAAAACAGTTTATGCCCGTGCGTTACTGGAAATACCTGACGGAGAAAAATTAAAAATTCTGATGCAAGTTTTATCCTGAAATCATCGATATAGATTTGGCAATGGGAGTTGGAGGCCTGACCGCTCAAGGATAAAGCGGACAGGCTTTTTTATGTGTATGCCGCTTATTTGCGCTTCACTTGCAGATATGCGGCGGGAGAGGCATTTAGTGAAGGAAAGGAAGTCTGTACCGGCAGCGGCGCCTCAATAAAAATAAAATATAAAGGAGCAAGTTATGAGCGAGGTTAATTTAGTTAATAATAGACTAGAATCTTATGCAAATATCACGGTGTATGAAGGCAAGGAAAACGAACAAAAAATTCCTTTGGAAACCAGAGTTCGGGACGCCTTGAGCTCCAGCTGGGCTTATGCGGATAAAGGCCTCGACGAGGTGGAAGAAATTGCCCGAAACATTGTGGATATAGTCAATGTATACGAAGAGAAAACGAAAAATGACGTGATCGGCCTTTCTATCAATGATGACGGTTCGCTGGCTGTTTTGCTGGAAGGAGAGGAAAAGCCGTTTATCGTGCAGCCGAAAAATTTGCGGAAAAGCAAAAATGATATTACTGTGGAGTTAAGAAAGGCGCTGACCAAGCAGAGCAAGTTTGTGACAGATGTTCCTCTAAGCAAATATTTGGAAGAACCGATTGAAAATCTTATAAATCAAAATCCAGCCGACTAGAAACTGTCAAATAAAAATAATTTTTTGGGCCTGCGCGTTAGCGCAGGCTTTTTTATTCTCCCAGCGCCAGCGCGTGCATTAAGGCCAGCCCGGCGCAGAACACCAGCATAGTTAGCAGCGATTGTTTTTTGTCTGTGACTTCGTGCAGCTCCGGGATCAGATCACTGGCGGCGATGTAGATAAATCCGCCGGCGGTAAACGGCAGGATGAAGCTGCCAAACACGGCAAAACCCGCTGAGAAAAAAAAGCCCAGCAGAGTGCCCAGCACCGCGGTCAGCGCGGAGAAAAAATTATAAAGCAGGGCTTTGTATTTACTCAGGCCGCCGTAAAGCAGCACGCCGAAATCGCCCAGCTCCTGCGGTATCTCGTGGGTCAGGACGGTCAGCGTGGTGAGCCAGCCGATGGATGGATTGACAAAAAAACTGCCGCCGATGATCAGGCCGTCTATAAAATTATGCGCCGCGTCGCCAAACAGATTGAGATAGGAAAAAATATGCACCTCGCAGTGTCCGTCGTGGCAGTGCCGCCAATACAAGCCTTTTTCCAGCAAAAAGAAAAAAGTGAAGCCGATCAGCACGCAGATAAAAATAAAATGATAATGTTGGCTCCGCTCAATGGCTTCCGGGATCAGGTGTAAAAACGCGCTGCCGATCAGCGAGCCGGCGCTGAAAGCGACCAGTATGATCAGAATTTTGTGCAAAAGTTTTTCTTTGACCAGCAGAGTGAATATGCCGACGAGCGAAATGATGCTGACTAAAAAACTGGCGGTGACAGCCTGCAATAAACTCATCTTTGTATAGCATACTAAAAAAATAAAAAAATGCCTATGGCGCGGCTGCTTAGTTAAATTATTACAAATTTGTAATAAATTAAAATGAATAATAAAAAATGCCAAGTTTTATGCTGGCATTTTTTTTGCTGTTTCTGGGAGTGCCTTAAAGGAGAATGAAATGCTTACGACGGTTAATTCCGCCGCAGTGGCGGGACTGGACGCGCAAATGATTAGAGTGGAAGTGGACACAATGTTCGGGCTGTCCAGACATACTATCGTCGGCCTGCCGGACACCGCGGTAAAAGAAAGCAAGGAGCGCATCGAGTCCGCGCTGAAAAATTCCCGTATTCCCGTAGACCTGTTTTGTAAATTTACGATAAATCTGGCGCCCGCGCATCTGCGCAAAGAAGGCCCGGCTTTTGATCTGCCTATCGCCGTGGGAATGATGGCCAATGCCGGACTTTTCGCTCCGGCTGTTCTCCGGGATAAACTTTTTTTGGGCGAGCTGTCTTTGGACGGCGCGGTCAAACCGGTGCGCGGCGTGCTGGCGATGGCTATCGAGGCCGGACAGCAGGGACTCCGGGAAGTGCTGCTGGCGCCGGAAAACGCGGAGGAAGCCGCGGTGATCAATGGCCTAAAAGTTATTCCCGCGCGGGATGTGGCTTCCGTCCGCGCGTATCTGGCCGGAGAAAAATCCCTAGAACCGTACCGCGCCGGCAGGCTGCGCCCGGCGGCGCAATTTTACG
>JAITIS010000066.1 GCA_031279305.1 Candidatus Margulisiibacteriota bacterium
TTCTTTGCCCTTGAGATACTCTTGACCGGGCGTCAGCGCGCCGGTCGTCGTGTTCGTGGTGGTTGTCGAGTTGTCATTGTCCGGTGTCTTATATTTGTAGCGCGCCATTATGCCCCCCCTAACTCACCGCAAACACTAATTTTTACCCCTACTCTAAAACTAGTCCCGTCAAATCAGCCAAGCCCTGAAATCAGTCTTAATCTTTTTGTGTTGCACATTATACAGCATATTTTGTCTAAAGCAATACTATATTTAAGTATTTGTTATTTGCTATAGCAATATATGCCGCAGAATAAAAATATTTAGAATTAAACACAGCCAAACTGGAGGATATATTCTATGGATAATGACGGCGCGGACTTACGTCAAGTTTTAGCAGGCAGGATTAACCGGCTATTAAAACTGCGCGGACTAAGCATCGAAAAAGCGTCCATAGAAGCAGAGCTGGAATACTCTAATTTCTATTACATAACCAAAGGCAAAAAGATGCCTCGCGTGGATACCCTGCTCAAGATCGCCAGAGGCTTGAATGTTCCGCCGGAATATTTTTTGCGCGATATGCCGCTCAAAATCGGCAGACAACCTAAACCAAAAGACAATTTACTGCTGAACAAAATCTTAGGCGAGTTAAACAGGCTGGATCAATCAGCCAAAACCTTTTTGCTCAAAACACTTAAGCTATATAATCGGCAGAAACAGCCTGCTTTGCGGCTAAAAAGACGCGGCTAAAATATATTTTTGGAATTCAGAATCGCTTTGGCCCGCCGCAAAACCGCAAAATCCTCTATTTTATTCAGCAGGTTTTGCAAAATAAATAAACGATGTTGCGCATCCGCTTCACGCACCAGTTCTAGCAATAAATTTTTGGATTGCTCGGCATACCCGGTATTTAGCCGCGGTCCGACCGCGCTGGTAATATTTCTCTCCATAACCCTCTCCCTTTATATTTTAGGCCAGCAGTTTATTTAGAATATCCCTGACCACCGCGCCGTCGGCCTGACCGCCGAGTTTGGCTAGAGAAGTCTTCATCAAAAGGCCAAACTTCGTTTTGTCTTTGCCGATTTCGGCTGCCACCGCTTTTACCACACTCTCTATTTGTTCGGCGCTTAACTCTGGAGGCAAAAATTCTTTAACGATAATCAGCTCCGCTTCGGTGGCCGCGGCCAGTTCGGTTTTGCCGGTTTTTCCGGCAATATCCAGCGTCTCATTCAACTGCTTGGCGTAGCCGCGGATAATTTTTACGCCCTCGTCTTCTGTCACCTCGCCGCGGGCGTTGACATTCAATATCTTGGCTTTGAGCATCCGCACCACATCCAGCCGCCGCTGATTTTTAGCTTTCAGCGCGGTTTTTATTTCATTATTCAGCCGCTCGACTATAGTCATAATTCCTCCTCACAGCGCTATCTTAGTATAATCTGCCGTTGCTTTGAATAGTTTATCAATTTCCCGCAAAAGCGCCAAATAAGCATTTTTTTGTTTTTCGTCTTTATCCATCACCAGAATTTTTTCAAATAAATCCGCGACCGGCATTATAAACTCCGCGGCAGCCGCTTTGTTTTTCCATAATTTTAAGAGCGTTTGAGCCTGGGGTTTTTGCAGCAAAGTCTCCTGTTCCGCTGTCAAGCCGCCGGGATATTGGCCAGCGATATTATTCACGCGCACCGCGGTCTCGATAAATTTTCTGTCTTTTTTCTGCCGCGCAACCAGAGCGGCAGCGGCAATAGTCTTAAAAATATCCTCGGATCCCGCCGCCAGCACCGCCTCGATGACATCATAGGCATACTGCATTTCCTGCAAAACATTTTTGACGCGCAGCTGAAAAAACCGCAAAATATCCCGCCGCAGATCCGGTCTGGCCTGAAGCAGTTCCAAGGCATAGGCAATCAGAGCCGGCAAATCTATATCCAGCCGCAGGGTCTGGATTAGCGTGACCACGCCCTGCGCGGCGCGGCGCAAAGCGTAAGGATCAGCCGAGCTGGTCGGCAGCAAACCGGCGGAAAAACAAGAGGCCAGCGAGTCTGTTTTGTCAGCAATAGCAACCAGCGCGGAAATCAGAGACACTTGCGCAATATCATCGCCGGCATAGCGCGGCTTCCAGTGGTCAAGCGCGGCCTCCGCCACCACGGGATTTTCTCCAGCCGCGGCGGCGTAATGCCGCCCCATTATGCCCTGCAGCTCGGGAAACTCGTAGACCATTTTAGAATTCAGATCCGCTTTGGCCAGCAATGCCGCGCGGGAAACCAGTTTTTTTTGGCCGGCCGGAAATTTCAAGCGGTCTGCCAGATATTCCGCCAGCGCCACGATACGCTCTATTTTTTGGTAAATCGTGCCGATTTTTTCCTGATAGATAACTTTTTTTAGGCCTTCCAGCATTTTTTCCAGAGGAGTTTTCACATCTTCCTCATAAAAAAATTTTGCGTCCTCCAGTCTGGCGGTCACGACTTTGACATTGCCGGCAATAATATTCTGCAGGGATTTTTTATGCACATTATTGGCAATCAAAATAAAGTATCTGGTCAATTTGCCCTGTTTATCGAGCAAGGGAAAATATTTTTGGTTTTTCTGCATAGTGGCGATGAGGCATTCCTGCGGAATAGAGAGATATTTGCCGTCAATCTCCGCCAGCGCCGCCGCCGGATACTCGTTGATATAAACCACTTCCGCCAGCACGGCTTCATCCAGCACCGCAGCCAATCCGCGCTCATTTTCGATCTGTTTGATCTGCGCGAGGATCATATCACGGCGCAGACGCTGATCAGCGCAGACTTTATGTTTTTCCAGAACGCCCAGATAATCCGCCGGTTTTTTAATATCTATTTCGACATTAGAAAAAAATCGGTGGCCGCGCGAACGCCGGCCAGAACGTATGCCGGCAAATTCAAAATCCAGCGTCTCCGCATCCAGCAGAGCCACCAGCCAGTGCACGGGACGGATGAACTGTATGTCCAGAGCGCCCCAGCGCATCGCCACAGGCAAATACAGAGAGGCATACAGCGGGCCGGCCAAAAATTCCCGCAGGATCTCTCCGGCGCCGCGGCCTTTTTTATCCAGCACGGCATAGAGATATTCAAATCCGCCAAAATCTTTTTTTTGGATGTCCGCTTCAGTTAAATTATTTTTTTTGAGAAAACCGGAGCCGGCCGGCGTGAGGCTGCCGTCCGCGGCGTAGGCCGCTTTGACCGGCGGGCCTTTAAGCTCCAGACGGCGGTCGGCCTGTCTGTCCGCTAAATTTTTGATCAGCACGGCAAGGCGCCGATCTGTGCCGTACACGGATAAATCCTCATAGCTCAAGGCATTGTCCCGCAAAAGTTTGTCAAACGCGCGCGCGAAACCGTCCTGCATAACGCGGACAAAACGCGCCGGCATTTCTTCCGTGCCTATTTCAAACAAAAAATCCGCCATAGTTTCCTCTTTGTTATATCCAACCCCATCACTTTTCTCTCTCTTAAAAAAAGGACTGCCCCGCTACTGCGCGTGCGCGGCAGAGGGACTGCGTTGCAGCAGCGGGAAACCCAGTCTCTCCCGTTCCCGCACATACATCTGCGCGCAGGCTTTGGCTAGCTCGCGGATGCGCCCGATGCAGCCGGTGCGCTCCGTCACGGAGATCGCGCCGTGCGCATCCAGCAGATTAAAAGTATGCGAACATTTCAGCACTTGATCGTAAGCCGGCAGGACTATTTTATTTTCCAGACAGCGCGCGGCTTCTTTTTCCGCCAGACTAAAAATCTGCAACAGCATTTCCGTATCCGAAATTTCAAAATTATAGCGGGACTGCTCTTTTTCGTTTTGCAGATAGATCTGTCCATAAGTGATGCCGTCCGACCACTCGATCTCAAACACCGAATCTCGTCTCTGAATGAACATCGCCAGACGCTCCAGCCCATAGGTAAGCTCTACCGCCACCGGCTGGAGGTCCAGCCCGCCGCACTGCTGAAAATAAGTAAACTGCGTGACTTCCATACCGTCGAGCCAGACCTCCCAGCCTACGCCCCAAGCGCCGAGCGTCGGCGACTCCCAGTTGTCCTCGACAAAACGGATATCGTGTTCCTCCGGCATTATGCCGATCGTCCGCAGGCTGTCCAGATACAGCTCCTGCGCCTCCAGCGGCGAGGGCTTGAGAATAACCTGATATTGAAAATAATGCTGCAAGCGGTTGGGATTTTCGCCGTAGCGTCCGTCCGTCGGGCGGCGCGAAGGCTCGACATACGCAGTGTTCCACGGCTCCGGGCCCAGCACGCGCAAAAAAGTCGCGGGGTTCATCGTGCCGGCGCCTTTTTCAATGTCATAGGGCTGAAGCAGAATACAGCCTCTATCCGCCCAGTAGCTCTGCAATTTCAAAATCATTTGCTGGAAATTCATTTGGCGTTTATATTAGCACTTTTCCAATTTTTTGTACTCCAGCGCGGATTTGACCGCCTTGAGGTCCTGCCAAGTCTGCCATTTGGGCGATCCGGCTTCCGAGGATGGATAGCGCAGTAAATACGATGGATGAAAAATAATCAGCGCGTCAACGCCCTCGCAGGTCACCCACTTGCCGCGCTCTTTGGTAATGCCGCGCAGATTGTCGCCCAGCATACCCCGCATCGCCGTGGAACCGGCCAGCACGATGATTTTCGGCCGCACCAGCTTGATCTGACTTTTCAGCCAGTGCATACAGGCGCTCATTTCTGTTTTTTCCGGCGGACGGTTATTGGGCGGCCGGCATTTGCAAATATTGGCGATATAGGCGTCCGTATCTCTATTGATGTTTACCGCGGACAGCATCTTGGTCAGCAACTGTCCGGCGCGTCCGACAAAAGGCTCGCCCTGCTCGTCCTCATCAGCGCCCGGCGCTTCGCCGATGACCATCAAATCGCAGGGCGCCGGCCCGGCGCCAAAAACCACCTGTTTACGCTGGGCGGACAGAGGACAGGCGGCGCATTGTAGGCATTCAGCCCGGAGTTCTTCATAAGCGGAAGACATACGGTTATCTTACCAAAAAGCTGATGGCTATACGAGCGGATTATCTTTGAGCAGCCAGATGCCGCAGGGACAAACGCCCTCGCAGATGCCGCAGCCGATGCATTTTTTCGGATCGGACGCATAAGAATAAGTGTCATCTGAATTCACCGCGCGCGAGATGGCGTGCTCCGGACAGGATTTGAGGCACATCTCGCAGTCCCGGCAGGCGCCGCAGCTGATGCACCGGCGCGCTTCGGCTAAAATATCTTTTTGAGGCGCAGTTTCCGCGCAGGTAAAATATTCTGTCGAGAGCTGGTCCTCCGCTATGCGGGAGGCCGGCTTAGCCGCGTATTCCCGCCCGTGCAGGGCAGCGTTGATCCGCAGGGCCGCTTCGCGTCCGCCGCCGATCGCCTCGACCAGCAGTCCCAGCCTTGTCAGATCGCCGACAGCATAAACATTGTCCTCCAGCAGATAATCCGCGCCGATTTTCAGATAACCGCGGTCTAACTGCGGATTCTCCAGAATATCATTTACGACAGGCACTTCTCCGATAGCGATGATCACCGTGTCCGCCGGTAGTATCCTGCCGTCTTTTAATTTCACGCCGTCCGCGGTAATTTCCTCTGTAAAAACCGGCCAAAGTATTTTCGCGCCCAGTCTCTGCGCCCGTTCGATCTCCGCCGGAAAAGCCGAGGGTTTTTGCACATCAACAGCGGTCACCTCCGCGGCGCCGCAGGCATAAGCGCCAAACACCACATCCATACCGCTGTTGCCGGCGCCGATAACCACAACTCTTTTGCCAATTTTAGGCTTCTCGCCGCCGTTTACTTTTTTGAGAAAATCTAAAGACGGCCACACGCGCTCGCGCCCCGGCCACGGCGGCATTTTGGACTGATACGCGCCGACCGCCAGCACTACATAGTCATAATTTTTTTTGAGTTTTTGACACAATTTTTTATCGACGGCGGTTTTGGTCTTAAACTCTATGCCGATAGATTTTATCCTGTCCAGTTCCTTTTGCAGCGCCTCGCCGTCCAGACGCTCGCGCGACACGGCGTTAAAAAGTTTACCGCCGATCTTGGCGTCCCTCTCGTAAACGGTCACGGAATGGCCGCGCAGACGCAAAAGCCAAGCCGCGGTTAGGCCGCCCGCTCCGGCGCCGACCACGGCAATTTTTTTACCGGTGTCTTTAGCCGGGCGGGGGGCGGGCATCCCCGCGCTGAAAGTCCCCAAATCTTTGATATTGAGCGGCGCGTCCACGTTGCAGCGCGTGCAGGCGGTCATACAGGGATTGGGGCAAACCGAACCGCAGACCGAACCGGGAAACGGCGAATATTCTAAAATCAGCCTGCAGGCCTCCGCTATTTTATTGGCGCGCAGGAGCGCAAATCTCGTCTGCGAGGGTATTCTGGCAGAACAGGCCTCCTCGCAGGGCGCAAAATAAGCGTAATTGCTCCATTCCGGTATGCGCAGGCGATCCGCGGCGCGGTTGACCAGACTGACCACGCGCCCATCGTCGGGATAGATATCGCCAAAAATGCCGCCCCGCACCCATTCCTGCCGGCGGAAATTTTTTAGCGAAAACTTAACCTTGTTTATGCGCTCGGCGTAAGTTTTAGCAATAATTTTTTTCCATTGCGCCGGATCTTGCAGTCCGGCCAGCAGTTCCGGCCGCTCTATTTTCTGCAAAAAAACTGGCAGATTATCCGCCAAAAATTTTTTATCTTTGTCGTCCAGCTCGGCTATTTTTGTCGTCGGGGAAGTTTCGCCCGGCGCGCCGCGAAAATACACCGTGCCGCCGACCATCCCCACGCAGGGACGCTCGCCCAGCGGAGAAACACCGTCCGGCACATCCACCCCGCAAACCACGGCCAGACCGCCGCCCATAAATTCAAAACTAAAAGAGCCGGTATTTTTTAACACCCATAATTCCGGCGGCGCATAGGCCGGATCGTGTTTCATCAGGGAGCCGGTGCGCGTGCCGCCGCGCCCGCCGAGATATATCCTGCCGGAAGCAGCGCAGTGTCCGGCGGTGTCTCCGCCATCGCCTTTAACTATAATCTCGCCGCCGGCATTGAGCCAGCCGACATCTGCCGGGGCAGAGCCCGCGACAATAACCGTCGTGCCTTCCATACACATCGAGCCTACGCGCTGGCCGGGATTGTCAACGCGAAAAGTCAACCGGCCATTGGGCGACCACAGCGGACCGCCAATATCGTGCTGGCCGCAGGCCGCGATCTCAAACTCCGTCTCGCCCTGTTCTATACCGCGGTAAATCTCCTGCAGGAGCTCCTGCGTCGAGAGCCGTTTATTGCCTTCCCGTGTTTTAATTTTTATGACCATCTTTTCCTTCCAAGCCGCCGGCTGTCAACAAGCGTAAGGTATCTGAAGCTGATCCGCCACTGCTTTATCCGTAGCCACTAACGCGTCCGAACGCCCCACCGGCAGAGAGCTGTTGCCGACAGGCGCCATCAGCTTGCGCATTTCCTCGTCAAAAGCGAGAAAATAATCCACGATATTCTGCGCGGCTTGATCCACATCCAGTCTACGCACCAGTTTGAGATCCTGCGTGGTGATGCCGGTAGGACACAGGCCGGTATTACAGGCGTTGCAGCGTCCGCTGTCATTGCCGACACAGCCCATCAGCTGCAAAAGCACTTTGCCGATAGACACGCCGTTGGCGCCCAGACAGATGAGTTTGAACGCGTCCGCCGCGGCGTTGCCGGTCATACCAATGCCGCCCGCGCCCCAAAGCGGTATCTGTCCCTGGCGTCCCTGCGCCACCGCGGCCAGATAACAATCGCGTATTTTGGAAACTATCGGGTGCCCGGTGTGATCCAGTGAAACTTCATTGGCCGCGCCGGTGCCGCCGTATATGCCGTCCAGAAAATACCCGCCGACGATATGGTACGGATCGCGCAGCAGATTATTGTATATAGACACGGACGAGGCGGTGGCTGAAGTTTTGATGACCACCGGCACGCGGAATTTGAAAGCCGCGTTGAACGAGAGGAACATTTTTTGGACAGATTCCTCAATAGAATACAGCCCCTGATGATTGGGCGGCGAAAGCAGATCGGATTTCGGCACACCGCGGATGGCCTGAATATGCGGCGCGACTTTGGCGGCCATCAGCAGTCCGCCGTCGCCGGGCTTCGCCCCCTGCCCGATCTTAATGAGAATGCCGGCCGGGTCCTCGGCCATCTCCGGCATAGCTTTGATAATCCGGTTCCAGCCAAAATGCCCCGAAGCGATCTGTAAAATCATATATTTGAGATATGGGGATTTAAGCAGGCGCACGGGCATGCCGCCCTCGCCGGAACACATCCTAACCGGCAGATTATATTTTTCGTTGAGCGCCGCCACGGCCAGACAGATCGATTCCCAAGCGCGCGGCGACAGAGCGCCGATCGACATATCGCCGCAGATCAGCGGATAGATCCAGCGCACCGGCGGCAGAGGTTTATCCAACGCCAGTTTACCGTCTTTAATCGACAGCGGCATTTGTCTGGCCGGCAGCACCCGGCCAAAAGGCGCCAGAATATCAAAAGTATGCCGCTCCGCATCCAGCGACGGATCGGTCATTTGAGAAATGCGCCCGACTACTATTTTATCCAAAGTGCGGTCAGCCGCGTTTAGATTGGCGCGGCCGCCGCGTTTAACGGGATGACCGCCTTCACGAGCGAGCAGAGGCCAGCGGTTATCCTCATTGCGCGCCGGACGTATAGCGCGGTTGGGGCAGACTTTTTCACAGATGCCGCAGCCCACGCAATGTTCTTTGACCGTGGCGGTTTGCCGGATAACCGGCACGGCGTATTTTTCGCCTTCGACTGGCTCCGGCAGATCGCCTTCAGCATACACATATCGGCGCGCCTCGACGCCAGCCTCTATCGCGCGGAAAGAACAGGCGGCGACACAGCTGCCGCAGAGTTTGCACAGACAGGCGTTCCATTCTATTTTCCACGGCAGATCGACGGCGTGCAGATCGCCGGATTTTACTGTCTGCATCGCGCTATCTCC
>JAITIS010000054.1 GCA_031279305.1 Candidatus Margulisiibacteriota bacterium
CTTGGCATCTGTCTGGGTATGCAGCTCTAGCTTTCTTCCAGCGAGGAGTTCGGTCTGACCGCGGGCTTAAATCTGGTGGCCGGGGAAGTAAAATTTTTCCGCGGCGCAGAGGCTTTTCCGGCCGGATTGTCTGTGCCGCATATGGGCTGGAATGATGTGCGCGTGGTCAAATCTGTATTGTTCAAAAATCTGCCGCCCGTATTCCCGGCTTATTTTGTGCATTCTTATTATGTAAAGCCGGCGGAGGATCAGGTGACTGCCGGAGTGACGGATTACGGTCTTGATTTTTGTTCGGCGTTGGCCAGCAAAAATATTTTTGGCGTGCAGTTCCATCCGGAAAAAAGCGGAGAAGCCGGGCTACAGATCCTTAAGAATTTTTTAGAAACAGCTAATTCTGGCTGTTCTTGCTAATCTCATCGCGGATGCGCTCAAAATACTGCTTGCGTTCGGAAACTTCCGCGCCGATCTGCTGTATCTCGCTTTCGATGCGCTTGATGTCCAGATCCAGCCTGGCTTTTTCCGCCGACCAATAAATCAAGCCGAGCACCGTGGCCAGCGCCGAAAAAGCCACCCAGATAATCAAAGGCACGGTGGCAAAACGAGAGTTGTCCCGCTCAAACCACCAGTAAAGCAACACGGCGGCGGAGATCAGCCCGTTTATATAAGATTTGCGGGGTGAATTTTTACTGAAAAACCGCCCCAGAAAAGCGATGAACGGCTTGGGCGGAGCCGGCTCAAATTTACCGAATTTGGATTTAGCTTTTTCCTGCAATTCTTTTTGGTCGACCATAAGCGCCCCCTTCTGGGGGTTATTCTAACCCAAAAAGCTAAATTTATAAAACATTTTCGCAATAGTCCAGTAATTGTACAGACTGGGACGCTCCAGCTGCGCGCCAAAATCCAGACAATGTTCCGCGCCGTTTTGGCGGTATTCATAAACCAGAGCGTTAGGTTTGCGGCCGTAATAATAAAGGTGGGCTTTCTCCCGGCGGCTGACCGCGTTTCCGGTTTTTTTATTTCGCAGAATTAACAGATAGGAATTCTGGCGGTTTAATTTATGGTGCAGGTCTGGCAAGTCTTCCAGAGTGTCCCGATCAACAGGATGCAATACGGCAAATTTTTGCCGGATTTCTTGCAGATATTCGATGGCGTTTAACTGCTGTTTCCAAGCGTTTAGTCCGCACCGCAGGGTGGATTTTTCGCTGGTTGAGGCCGGCACATATAAAAAAATAAAATCTATGAACCTCAAGAATTTGGCTTCCAGATTTTCCAGCCGGTAACCGCCGGTGGTCAGCGCCACCAGATGTTTGTTTTGTTTTAGGCGTGCCAGTATCCGCCCCAGCTCTGGATGGTTGAGCGGATTGCCGCCGGTCAGGTTGACCAGCCGGGACTGGCTTTGTATTTCCGCCGCCGGACGGGGCTCAGCGGCCGGCCAGCAGGGACAGTCCGCGCAGAGCAGTTCGCAGGCGCTGTTTAGCCGGATATTTTCAAACTTTAGTCGCAACATCGATCAAGCGCTGGTAATTGGCGACCAGCCTGCCGGTCAGATTGGCCATACTCAGTTTTTGCGCCAGCTGAGATGCTTCGCCGGATTTTTTCTGGCGCAGCTCGTTGTTGCTTAGCAGGCGCATCAGCTTAAGCGAAAATTCAGAAACATCGGCTTTGCTGGCCAAGCCGCCGACATTGGCGCGGATAATATCCGCAATGCCCATCGCGTCGACCGCGACCACCGGCGTGCCGGCGGACATCGCTTCCAGAATAACCAGCCCCTGAGTTTCAGTCAGCGAGGCAAAAACAAAAACTTTGGCCGCCTTGTACCAGCCGGCCAGCTCGGTTTTATCGGCTATATAGCCGGTGAATAATATTTTATCTAACAAGCCCAGCTCCGCGGCGAGTTTCTCGATCTGCGCGCGGTGCGGGCCATCGCCGATGACGGCAAAAAGAATGTCTTTGCGGACTTTTAATATTTCCTTGTACATTTGCAGCAGAAATTCAATGTTTTTTTCTTTGGCCAGCCGCCCGGCATAGGCGATGATGTCGGTGTTTCCCGGAATGTGATGTTTTTTTAAGATCGCCTGCGGATCGCCGTTTTCCCGGAAATACGCGCCGACTCCCGTCGGAATAACATCGATCTCGCTGGTCACGCCGTATTTTTGCAGTTCCTGCCGCATCGCCTCGGACGGCACGATGGTCAGCTCGCAGCTGTGGCAGTATCTGCGGCTGGCGTTGGTCGACAGCCAGACGCCTATTTTGCGGCCCAGAGCCGTGGGCACATAATGTACATATTCGGCAAACAGCGTGTGATAGGTGTGCACCAGCGGCAGACGGTATTGCTTGGCTAAAAAAAGCGCCAGCAGCCCCAGACTAAACGGCGTGTGAGAATGCACGATATCCAGCTTTAAGTCTTTGAAAGTTTTGAAATGCCCGGACAGCGAGTAGGCCAGCTGATGCTCCGGCAGAGGCGGATATTTGAACGATTTGAAATAAAAAACATTCGGGTGTTCGACCGAGCCTTTAAGCTCCGGCGCAAAAATAAAAACATCGTGGCCGAGTTTTTTCAGCTCATCCACAAAAGAGTTTATGGAGGTGACCACGCCGTTAATCTGCGGCGTATAGGTGTCCGTGAACATACCGATGCGCATTTTGCTTAACCCCTGTAATCCGCGATCTGCCGCCGGAAGTTTTTTTCAGTCACCGGCCGGCCGTCATAAATGCCTTCATTTTCCAGCACCGTCTGATACCACTGTAATTTTATATTATCCAGTTTGGCCGCCGCAATAGAGAGATCCGCCAGCGTCCGCAGGTATTGGAGCAGCAGATTGTACAAGCCCGCATTGGCCTGCAGGCTGCTGGTGATTTTTTCGATGAGCTTTACCGCTTCGGCGGCGGTCTGCATTCTGGTGTAATCCCGGCGCAGGCCGGCAAAAAGCTCCAGACTGGCAGCCTGATAGATCAGGCCGAAATCCTGCAAGCGGGACAGCACAAATTCATTTCGGCAGAATAAATCCAGACCAGCCTGCGGTTTTTTGAGCGCGCGCTCCTTGACCAGCCAGAGCCGTCCTGCCGTTTTGCTGAAAACGCTTAAAGCCAGATCGCTGTCGCGCAGAATTTTTTTGCGGAGCACCAAGCCTTCCAGCTTCATTTACGGGAGCTGATAAAACACCATTCCGGAAAGCGGTTTGGGATAAAAGTCGGTGGATTTCTGCGGCATAACGTCGCCGGCTAAAACCACGGCGTAAGTCTGTTCCACGGTGGCGCTGTTTAAGAAAAATACGGCCTGTTCTTTGCCGGCGTGCACCTGCTCAAAAGCGCGGTGCGCGGTGCGGATATAGGCGATGTTTTCCTGCGCTTCTTGTTTTTCTTTGGTCAACCCCAGTATTTTTTCCAGAACCAGCGCGTGCAGCACCGCGACGTCCAGTTTTTGCCACGCGGCAGATCGGCCTTGTCCGGCCTCGGCCATAACCTGCGGAGCTTTTAAGACCAGTTCGTAAAACAGCGCGCCGCCGGCATAAAAGCCCAGACAGATCCGCTCGCGTTTTTCCCGCATCGCTTTTAAGGTGTGTTCCAGACTGTGATGCGGACGCGCTTCAAAATACCCGGCGCATTTTTGCAAAAAATCCGCTTCGGTAAAATTTTTAAGCCCGTGCAGCATACGGTGAGTGGGCAGCACGGTTAAGCCCTCGTCAGCCGTGTTAACCAGCGCGGCCATAGTGTAGCCCAGCGGATTTTCCGCGCCCAGAGTTATGCCGTTTTCTCTGGCGAAATCGCAGGAGGTTTCATAGCGGTGATGGCCGTCGGCGATGAGCAGCTGCTGGTCCGCCATAATCCGGCTGATCTGCGAAATGATTTTCTCGTCCTCTATTTTCCAGAGGGAATGCGCGCCGCCAAAATGATCAACCGCGGTTTCGTCCGGCTCTTTCTCGACGGCAGACTTGAGCAGAGTCTCGATTTTTTTCTGCGGGTCCGCATACAGCATAAAAATCGGACCAAAATGAGTTCTGGCGGCGCGCAGGAGCTTGAGCCGGTCTGCTTTGGGTTTGCTCAAGGTTTTTTCGTGAGGCAGGATTATTTTTCGGGAAAATTCCTCCAGCCCCGCCAGCGCGATGAAACCCTGGCGGATTTTTTTCTCGCCGCCCAGCTGGTAGGTCTGATGATAGGCGTATATAGCCGGCCGCTCATCCTGCGCCAGCACGCCGGCTTTTAGCCAGCTGTTTAGCTCTGCCGCGGCGGCGGCATACGGATCAGCGGATTTATTGCGGATCAGTCTGGCCGTGGTGTAGGGCGAGCGCTCATAATAAGCATCCAGCAGTTCCGGAGAAATTTTATCGTAGGGCTGGGTTACTACGTCGCTGTAATTTACTCTGGCTTTGCTGTAGCGGACGCCCCTGAACGCTTTGATTCTGGCCATAATCCCTCCGGTAAGTTTGGGCGATTATAACACAGCAGCTTGAATAAAACCGCGCGCAGATCTTTCAGGGCGCAGATCCGGTCGGCGCCGCGCAGATAAGCTTCCGGCAGGCTGGTGGTGACCGCCAGACAGCGGCAGCCCGCGCTTTTGGCCGCGGCGATGCCTAGCGGCGCGTTTTCGATCACCAGACACTCCGCCGGTTTCAGCCGGAGACCGGCCGCGCAGCTAAGATAGGGATCCGGCGCGGGCTTGCCTCTGGCGACGCTGTCCCCGCCGATGACGCAGTCAAAAATTTTAAGCAGTCTGGCCGGGATCAGCCTCCGAATATCGCGGACGGGCGTGCCGCTGACCAACCCCAGCGCGTAATTTTGTTTTTTTAGCTCGGCGGCCAGCCCCGGAACGCCGGGCATTAAATGCCGGCGGAATATTTTGCGGAAAATCCGCTGTCTATAGCGGAATATTTTTAACATCAGCCGGCGGTCCCGCTTATTGGCCGGCAGAAAAGCGCCGAGCGTGTCCTCCCATTTTTCGCCCTCGTGCTCGTAAATGAGCTGGCTGTTTGCCGTGATGCCGTATTTTTGGAGAGCCTCATACCAAGCAAAAAAATGATAAGGCATAGAGTCGATGAGTATGCCGTCCATATCAAATAACACGGCTCGAAACGGCGGAGCAGGCTGGCGCATAGACCGGCAGTCTACCATATATTATAGTATAGCGGCAGAGAGGTTTTATGATCATCGGAGTGACCGGTCTTATCGGCAGCGGTAAATCCACGGCGGCGGCATTTTTGGCCGGACGGCTGGGCGCGCGGATAATCGACGCGGATAAGCTCGGCCATCTGGTGTTAAAACAAAATAAATTTGTCCGGCGGGGCTTAAAAATTATTTTCGGCTCCGCCGGGCGGAAAGTCATCGCCGCGCAGGCTTTTGCTTCGCCGTTAAAATTATTTTTGCTAAATACGCTGACCCATCCTTTTATCTGCCGGCGCATACTGCGGGAAATACAGGGCGCGCCGGAAAACCTCATCATAGACGCGCCGCTGCTTTTTCAGACAGGCTTGCATAAATATTGCGACCGGATTATTTTTGTGACGGCGGACGAAAAATCTATACGGCATAGGCTGGCGGCGAGGGGTTACTCCGCTGAACAAATAGACCGGCGCCTGTCCGCCAGCCAAAAAGTCTGCCGGTATAAATCTAAAGCGGATAAAATTTTCGCTAACAGCGGCTCTCTGGCCGCCCTGCGCCGGCTGGCGTATATTTTCTAAAACAGGCGGGTATGTTCTCCCTATGGGAGGATTTGTATGTCTATCGGTTCGGTAGAGGACAGCGTTATAGCCAAATTAAAATTGAATGAACTGCGGCCCGGCGAGCGGATCACCGCGCTGATAAATTATTTTAATTCCGTGATCATCGGCCAGATCAAAACCAATCCGGTGGAGCTGAAAGCCGTGCTTAATCTGCTGAATGACTATAAAGCGGAGGATACGCAGAAAGCCATAACAGGCTATCTTAATACCCATCAGATTTCGATCGATTATTTTTTCAGCAATAATATGCAGCGTTTTGACCGTTTTGAATTCAAGCCCTATTTTTTGCGGCTCAAAGGCTTGGAGCCGGGGCAGGAATTTGCGGTGCCGGTGAATGCCAAGCGCAATTTTGAAAATATCCGGCCGTTTAACACGCGTCTGTACCGGGATATTTTGGAAAAAGACCCGCAGGAAACCCGGGCGGTGCTGGAGCGTTTGTCTAGAATAGACGCTTACGCCGCGGAGGCCAGACGTTTAAGCGAAGCCCAGGGAATCACCGCCCGGATCAACGCCCTGACGCAAAAGATCGCGGATAAAATACAAACCGGGCGGGCGACCAGAGAAAATATTTTGGAAAAATTGAGGTTTGTCGAAGAACAGTTTATTCCGGCGCTGCAAATCCGCTATAATGAGCCGGCCTTAAACAAACTGGCCGAACTGTTTTTGGGCGGGGCCAAACAGCAGGAAGCGGCGGAAGTGTTTGCTTCTTTGAATATGCCGCAGGGGCGGCAGTCCCAGTTTTGCGCGGCGCTGGAAAAGAAAATTTAAGGGAGGGTTTTATGTCCGTTATACCGCCGGTAGATTTTGACGATAAAGTGCCGCAGGCGCAGGAAGCCGAGACCGCGGTTGCCCGGAACGCGGAAAAACCCGCGCGGCCGTCCGCGCCCCAGCCGGAACTGCCCGGCGTTAGTTTTGGCACGGCTTATATCGAGACGGCATCCACGCTGGTCGATAGGCCGGAACAGCTGGCGCGGCACCGGCTGGACAATCAAAAAAACGCCAGATTAAAAACCCGCGCCACGGATCTGGACAAAATAGTTTTTGGCCGGTTTGTGGATCCGTCGTCCGAGGAGCAGACGTTGCAGTCCGCCCGGTGTTTTTATGCTCTGCTGGCGGACGGCTATGCGCTGGAGGCCGCCCTGCAATTCAGACAGATGTCTCCGGAACTGCAGGAAAATATCGGCTATCAGCTTTTGCGGGAAAGTCAGTTCACGCTGGGGCCTGTGCGCGCCGAGCTGGCCGCTATTTTTAAGAACTCCGGAGTGTCCGCGGAACTGAAAGCGCTGGCCGCGGAAAAACTGGCCGCTCCCCAGGGCGCGCGGTTTGGCGCGGCGTTAAATGTTATCCGGGAGAAAATAGGCGAAGCCTATAAGGCGGCCGGCGCGGCAAAAATATTTCAGGAAAAACCGGAATTTTTGCGGTTGGAAAAAATCATCTATGACACCGGCGACGCGGAGCTGATCCGCCAGTACGAGGAAGCGCGCCGGCATCTGCTGGACACACCGCGGAATATCAGAGCGGCGGCCCGCAGTTTCAGAGACGGATTGCTTTCGCAGGACGAGCTGGAGGCCTATTTGGACAATGCCGTGCTGGGCCTGCAAAACATATACGCGGCTTTTGCGGCGCTGCTGGACGCCTATCAAAACGCGGAGATGACGCAGCTGCGGGACGGACTGCAGCGCCAGCTGGATGCCGGCAATCAATGCGTGGCCGACACTATGCGCGACGCGTACCAGCAGAGTGGCGGCCGGGTCGTGCTGAAATTGAGCGAGGAAGCGTATCTGCTGGTCAACGAGTCCCTGGCCAGACTGGGCGCGCCGCCGTTAAGCGCCCTGCACTGCGTTCTGGAATATGACGGACCCGGCGGGCTTGACTTTTTGGCGGAGAATTACGAATACGCCGCGCAGTATATGCCCCAGATGTCTCAGGCTATGGATTTGGTGGTGCGGATTTTTCGGGCCGACGCCGCGGAAATGGCCGCTTGGCGGGAAGAAAAACTGGCGGAGCTGCGCAAACTGGAAGAATTTCTGGAAAAAGTAAAAGCCGCCCTGCGGGATTTCTATAAAAAGCTCGCGGACAATAAAAATTTGCAAAAACTAGAAAATGCGCAAATCGTGCTGAATACCTATGCCCGCGGCATACAGGAGATCGAAGCAATAATTAACAATAAGCTGTCCCTGAATAAAACCGGCGCCCTTAATTCCACCCTGGCTAAATACCGCCTGCTTTACGAATCAGAACGCTGGAAAGTGATAGTAGACGCGCTGAAAGGAACGGGGCGAAGCGCTTAATTTTTTAGAATTTGTGCAGTTTTATTTAACTGTTATTCGGTATTGACATTACCGTCCGCTCTAGTATATTATTACTGGACATAACACCGGGGGGATGTTAATTGACACCGTATAGCAATTTTTTTGCGCTAATTATCTCCAAAACTTTTGTTCAACGAACACGAAAAATCGATACATTATCTGTAAAATTTTCATCGATAGGTAATTGTAAAGATAGCGATTAGTCTTTTGCGGGGAAGGGCTACTGAATGTTAATCAATGTCAAAAAATATTTCCTGTTCGCCGTGTTTATAGCGGTTTCTCTGACAATGCTGCGGGCGGCGGGCACGTATATTCAGGTGAAATATAACTACTATGACGTGTTGCCAGCCAAACAGCCTGACTCGACCACCGGCAACTTGCAGATCAGCAAGCATATTTTTTCCAGCACTATGGCTACTGGCAATGTCGCCGGTTTGATCGGCAATACCGGCGCGCCTAAAATGAAACTGCTTTATCCATCTGTGATCAACTATATGTCTACCGATTCTTCTTCTCAGTATATCGTTTATGATGCGGAAAATACCACTTATAAAGCCAATCATTATGAATTACAGGAAGTTAATTACAGAATAGATGGACACCGCTTATTGCCCGGATATCCAGCCACTAATTTGAATAAAACTTCCGAAGCTATGCTTGGACTGGTTTATGATTTATATCCCGGCCGGGCGAATGTGATAAACACCGAGAATGTTTATATTGCTTTCAAAGTTTATGCTAAGCAAAATACGGCGGGTGAATTCGAAAAACCATTCCTAGATTTCGGACGATTAACAGTAGAGATTTCGGTAGATAATATGGGATATACGAACACACGAAATTATTTTTCCCACTATGGAGTCTCGCGGGATGCGTCGGATGCGTCCGGTTTTAAGCTGGTCCCAACGACAAATACAGGTAGTGAGTCTTCGCACGACAACATCTGGAGCTCTAGGATAGCGCCGAGTCTAAATGAAGGACAGTCTTATGGCGTGACTTTTTTCCCTGAGAGTGATGTTGCATTACTGGCCGGAGCAAAAGTTACAGTTAGGATAACTGTCCCTTATGCAGAGCTGGACGGTCTCGCGGAAAGTCTTGATTTTACTTTTATGATCGAGGGCATGCCTTTTATTCAAAAAATCGTTTCTAATAATACCGAGATAGGCATAGACAATGTTGATAATATGCTCGAATCGCAATTATACGGCTGGACAGCGGACGGCGGCCAAGACATTAATGGCGATGGCTACCCGGATTTGGTTATTGGCGATCCTTATTTTAGATATACCAGCACGAACTTAGAAAAAAAGACCGGGCGTGTCTATGTGTATTTTGGCGGACCGGATAAAATATTAAATGACAGGATATCGCCGGACATTATTATTGATAATCCCACCACCGCGTCCGAATCCGCTGGCAATGATAGAGAATTTGGCTACAAAGTAAAACTGGCTGATATTAATAACGATGGCTATGCGGATATTGTGGTCGGTCAGCCGTCGTGGGGAACAGGGCCCAGCGCGGCAAATCAAGGGCGCATTTTAGTGTATTTTGGCGGACCCCAGTATCCAGACGGCACCTTAATGATGAACGTCGTAAAGCAAGATGATGGCATATACCACGCCCGGCCATCTTTAGAGATCCAGAATAGCGGCGGAACAGGGACGGGAGATCCAGAGCTCGACGACTTATTCGGTGAAAGATTTGATACCGGCGATATTGATGGAGATGGCTACGCGGATATTGTCGCCAAAATTGGCAATACGCCAGGATACGCGAATCATATTTATATTTTTTCCGGCAAAGATATTGCGCAGGGCTTTGAATTTAATAAGCTTAGATTATATATCGGAGACGACACGGTATCCATAACTGTGGTGGATAGGGAAGGGAATAAACATAAAACAGGTATACAAGGCGTGCCGGAATCCAGAGTAGCGGTAATAGGCTATGCCAATGAGGATGATAAAGCGGATTTTGCTGTTTCCTATCCAAATTCAATGGAAGGCAGAAATAGTAGCGTGGGTTTATTCTTTGGCGGCAAGGCCATCGGGAATTATAATAGGGAGGCTCCAGATGTATCAATCTCGGATGCTTCTGATAATAGCGGATATATAGGCATGTCTCTGGCCGGCGCGGATGTCAATGGCGACGGCCTCTCGGATGTGGTTATTGGCAAATTGACCACGGATACAGGGAATCAAAAAGGCAAAGTCTTGATATTTTTGAGCCGCCCCGGGATGTGCGGCCCCTATGTCTACGTAAGCGAAAATCCCAATGACGACGGGTCGTCCCACGGCATAATGGTTATCAATGATCCGATGCCCAGCCTGGATCCGAGCTACAGAAATTCGGACACTTCCGGCCAGTTTGGCTTGGAGGTGGCGAATGCCGGAGACCTGGACGATGACGGCGCGGACGATATAATGATCGGCGCGCCGTATTACGGCGATTCGGAGATCGGCGCGGTTTATCTGGTTATGGGCGCGCGAGACCCCCTCGGCAATCTGATAGACACCCAGATCCAAGAGGACAATCTGCGTGAATATGTAATAACCGGTCCTTTTGCCCACGCCCATTACGGACGGACTATCGCCGCATTGGGGGATTTTGACCAGAACGGCCAGGACGATGTGCTAATCTCCGGGCCAGGATTTTACGGCGACCGTTTCTTCGGCGGTTATCCGCTGCCCTCTGGCACCAAAAATCCATTGAAAGATCACGTTATAGACATATATTCAAACACCCAGATCACGGACAAGGCCTTGCCGGTGGCTGTATTCAGCCAGATCAATCCGCAGAATACCCTGGTGGGCTGGGATGAATTGACCGACACCTTAAATATAATGATCTATGACCGCGGCAATGCCGGGCTGGAGTTTGACAGCTTGAGCATAGCGTTTACGAACAGAGATGAGACCAATCTTAACAATTATCTGCCTGGCGGCACGCCGCTTGTTGCTAAAAAAGAAATGGGTGGTTTTGCCGGGAGCACGGGAGAATCTCAGGTAGGCAATAATTTTCAGCTGACAAGTTTTTGGATGGCGGAAAACAACTGGCGCGCCGCAACAGATAATTCTTTATTGGATGCGAGCAATCTTAAAAGTCTTACAAATTATTACAACAGCGACTATGTAAAAGGAAATAATGGAATCATAATAAATAATCAGCCCTATGCCTTTGGAAAAAGCCCTTCTTTTATAAATGTAGGATTTTCCGCTCTGAAAAGCATAATGGATCCATCCGGCGAATATTCTCTGCGTCTGCGCTTCAGCGACCGCGGACTTGAGACGCATCAAAGCATAAATGGATTTCACGAGCGCAGAGAAACGGTGGTTACTCTGGATATAGTGGTCAATGAACAAAAGCTGGCGACGATTTCTGATAGCAATAGCGATTCAGTCAGCGGTTCAGTCTTTACCGGAATACTTGATCTGAATGAAGACGATATGCCGGAGTTTGC
>JAITIS010000008.1 GCA_031279305.1 Candidatus Margulisiibacteriota bacterium
GGAGTACGCGGCTCTTTTCTCAATGTTTCTACGATTTGTCTGGCGCGCGGATTAAAAATTTCTTTTTCGAAATAATAAGCTTTGCCGTTGTCGGCCAGATAGGCAACCTCCGGCTGAACAGTTCCTACTGTAACTTCATATCCGGTGTTTACTTCTACAATACCGTTGCGAACAACTTGTTGAAAAGAACGCCAGAAATTAGTCCGTAGAGCATTGTAACCTTCTTCCGTTGACAGATCCGCATTTTTAATTATTTCCTCAGTTTGTTTTCTGGTCTGAATTACAGCGCCGTCTGACTTTGTGTATGTTTCAATATCCAACTCTTTATACAGCGCTGCCCATTGCTCTCTAGTAGTCTGCCGATTGGGCAATTCATATCCTAATCTTTCTAACATCTCTGTATATGTCATAACAGGCGTATTATCATTTGCATTTTGGTTTTTTAATATGGTTTTTCGGCCATCTCCTTCCACGGTATCTACAATATTTACTTCTTCATCCAGCGCCACATAATAAAGTATCGGCGGAGTGGCTAACTCATATTCATTGCTGGAGTTCCTAATCAACTCACCGTCTTCTGTTTTTTTACCAAGCTTTTTTAACTGGGTCAAAAGTCCGGCATAGTATTCATAGTCCGCACTGCCTGCGGTATATTTTTTTATTTCCTCTTCTATAGCTTCAACAGCCAGTGTATAGGCCACGTTCGCTCTATTCGCATATGCTCTATAACCAGCATAATCGCCAGAAGTGTAATAAGTGGCATCATAAACATTCATCGTGGCAATAAAGGAATTTTGTTTAAAAGAAATTTCGACTCCCTTAGTTCTATAATCGGCAATACCAGTAACAAAAGCTTGTTTATATGCATCGGCATTTTTCACAGCCAATCTATTATGCGCATCGCCGCCAAATTTCAATCTAGCGTTAATAGAAAGAATATCGAATCCTATTCTCTCTTTTGCATCACCCTCGACAGTGCTTTCCTCGGTCGTACTATCAACAACACGGATCAAACCTAGAGCAGAAGGTGTTGCTCTAGGGTATTTGCCCTGCAATTCCTGCCATTTCCCATCCGCATAAAAATCCAGAGTGACCAGCGCTTCTGTTCCGGAAAGCTCCACGTCTCTATATATTTTGTTTTCATTGTGCCGGTTATAAGGGATTACTTCTGCGTGTTTCCTAGTTGCTTCCGTCGTTAAAGCATTTTCCAGAGGAGCAGGAACGACAACACCTTTTTCTTCCAGAGCGCGAAAAGATTTACCCAAACTGGCAATCTCGATATAGCCACGCACATCTAAAAAAACCTGATTGATACTCCTAACTAAAATATCATTAGCGGGCGCTGGATTGTCACCAAATTTATTGCGCAATATATCCAGAAAAATAGCTTTGACTGCCTCATCGGTAGAATTAGTAATCAGTTTGAGTAGAGTTCCTTTTCCGGTCATTCCGTCTTTGCCCGGCAAAAGCATTTCTTCCACGGCTAGACGCAGAGCATCACGTTCGATCTCAGGGAGCTCGGAATCGGCGTAAGCATTAAGGTTGCGGTGAATAGTATATTTTTGCGCTCCCGGTGAACCGGTGTTGTTATATTCACGCACTCCTATTCTTATACTGCTGTCATCTATTCTTGGCGGCATTTCCTGTTTCCTTTCATCATCTAGCAACCTGTGTTGATATCGTAAGAAACTTGCAAAAATTTCATATTATTGACTAGCTACCTGTAAACTCTCCCGGTCACAAATAAACTATACCCCACATATATCGAAAATATACGTTGGATTCTTGCAGGGGAAACTTTTTAGCTGGTATAAAACCCCTTGTTCAGGGAAATAATATGAAAAGTTTTTCTAAGGAGAAAAGCAATGTCTTTTTACATCAATAATTACCCGCCGCCTTATTTTAGAAATCCTGTGCATCTGGCAGAGTTTTCGGAAACGCTAAGTTCAGATTTAAAAAAATTGGATACAACATTAAATAAAAATGGCTGAACGCCTGCCGCCGGAAATAATCGCCAGGATCAGAAATAATCCTAAACTTTTTTTGACCGAACTGAAAAATGCCCTAGCGTCCGGAACAGGAAATTTTTTGCTCACTCTTATTGATAAAAAGCGCCCTCTGCCCGATCGGGAAACAAAACCGGAGTTGACTCCTCTGGCCTCAAACCGCGGTTATGTCATAGACAATCATAATTACGAGCTTAGGCTCTCTCCGGACGCGGAGGCCGCGCTGCATAGCATGGCAGAAGAACTGCAAAAAAATGGAATGCGGCTTTATGTCCGGTCGGCCTACCGCGACTATGCCGCTCAAAATCTACTTTACCAAAATGCCGTAAAAACTTACGGGCAGGCAGCCGCGGATAGAGAGTCAGCCCGCTCAGGCGCCAGCCAGCATCACACCGGCAATGCCTGTGATTTTTCTCTGCCTGGACAAAAAAGCTACGATGATTTTACTAGCAGCCAGCAGTATCGGTGGCTGAGCGAGCACGCCTGGGAATATGGCTGGTCAAATTCTTATCCGGCAGGCTGCGAGGAAATTACCGGTTACCGCCCGGAATCTTGGCACTGGAGATACCTAGGCAAACCCGCGGCAAAGCTGGAACGCGATTGGTTTACTTCCGGCGGACAAAGCATCCAGCAACTTATGCTCGAATTTATGTGCCGTTGGCAAAATCCCTAACGCTAATTTCGTGCGCTTAGCTCCATAATATGCTAAAATTTACCCGCTTGGGGGAAATCTGCTTATGCTCGACAATGCGGTTCTGGAAAAAATGACCTCGCGGCTGGTGCACGATGTCCGCACGCCTCTCACTGTCCTGAATATGCTTTACGCCGCTATGCAAACCTATTTGCCCGGCGCGCCGCAGATGCGGGAAGAACTGGAAATACTCAAAGAAGAGATCGCCAAGATCGACAAAATCACCACGCAGTACCGCGAGGAACTGCGCAAAATAATGTAAGGGGGGCTTATGGCCAAAGTTTTATTAGTCGACGACGAAAAAAATATGCTGGTGACGCTGGAGCGCATACTCAAAAGCAAAGACGACGCCCTCGAAGTGCTCAAAGCCGCGGACGGCAAAGAAGCGATCAAGCAGGTGAAAAAAGAAAACCCGCAGGTGGTTTTGATGGACATTCAAATGCCGGATATGGACGGCTTGGCCGCTTTTGCGGAAATAAAAAAAATCAATCCCAAGCAGCTCGTCATTATGATGACCGGCTACGGCACCACGGACACCGCTATCGAAGCGATGAAAAGCGGCGCTTACGACTATATCACCAAGCCTTTTGACAGCAACTCGCTTTTGAATATGGTCGGCGCCGCGCTGCGCGCCAGCGAGATGATGAATGAAGTGGTGGCTGTCGAAGACGCCACCAACACCAAAAATATCAATCTAAACATCCGCTCGATTATCGGGCTTTCGGTCAAAATGCAGGAAGTATACAAAAAGATCGGCCAGATCGCCGGCACCAGCGTTCCGGTACTGCTCGTCGGCGACTCCGGCACCGGCAAAGAGCTGGTGGCGAGGGCTATCTATCACAACTCTAACCGCAGCGCCAAACCTTTTCTGGCGATCAACTGCGCGGCCATACCGGAGACTCTGCTGGAGGCGGAGCTTTTCGGCTATGAAAAAGGATCTTTTACCGGCGCGGCGGAGCGCAAGATCGGCAAATTTGAGCTGTGCAACGGCGGCACTATTTTTCTCGACGAGATCGGCGATATGCCTATGTCCATCCAAGCCAAGATCTTGCGCGTCCTGCAGGAGCGCGAGCTGGAGCGCGTCGGCGGCACCGAGACCATCAAGGTTGATGTGCGCATTATTTCCGCGACGAATAAAGACCTGCCAAAATTGATCGAAGAAAATAAATTCCGCGAAGATTTATATTACCGCCTGAATGTCATCCAGATCAATCTGCCCAGCCTCAAAGAGCGCAAAGAGGATATTCCGGATATCGTATCTTATTTTCTTAAACGTTTTAATTACGAGTTCGGCAAAAATATTTCTGAAATACCCAAAAAATCTATGGAGGAACTGCTGGCCTACGACTGGCCGGGCAATGTGCGCGAGCTGGAAAATATCATCAAGCGCGCGGTGGTCACGACCACGGGCAGAATACTGCAAATCGATCTTGCCCGCGCGCCCGTTTCGCTGCCGGCGCATAAATCCAGCGAGCCGCTGGCCGAAGATACTTTTCTCAATCAGGCTTTTGACCAGCAAAGATCGCTGGCAGACCTGATCGACGCGGTGTCCGAATCTCTGCTGGAAAAAATGCTGATCCTGCCCGAAGATGATCCCAGCCGCCAAGACTTGATCGGCAAACTGGAAAAATCGCTCATCATCAAAGCGCTAAAAAAACTGGAGGACAATCAGGTGCAGACCGCCAGGCTACTCGGCATCACGCGCAATACCCTGCGAAGCCGCATAGCTGAATACAGCGTCAATGTGTAGCCGATGAAGCTGGCGGCGGGCTTAGGCAATCCCGGCAAAAAATACGCGCTGACCAGACATAATCTGGGGTTTCTGCTCATTGACAAATTTGCCGCGGCGTATGCCCGTCCTATTAACCAGCGCAAATTCCAGTCGCTTTGCGCGGAATTTGTCTTAAACGATGAAAAAATTATTCTGTTAAAGCCGCAGACTTTTATGAACAATTCTGGGGAGGCGCTGCGCGCGGCGCTGAATTTTTACAAACTTTCCGCTCCAGATTTTATCATCCTGTGCGATGATCTGGATCAGGATTTTGGCGCGGCGCGCTTCCGCGCCAAAGGTTCCGCCGGCGGCCATAACGGCCTCAAGTCGATCATCGCCAATCTTGGCTTTGAAAATTTTGCGCGCATCAAAATGGGCATAGGACATCCCGCGCCGCAAGGAAAATTATCCAACGGCATAGGACATCCTGTGCCGCAAAGAAAATTATCCAACGGCATAGGACATCCCGCGCCGCCGGCCAAAGAGCAGGTCACCGACTACGTGTTGGGTAAATTCAGCGCGGCGGAACAAAAACAACTGCCCGCAATTTTAGACAAAGGTTTGGCGCTGTTAAACAAATGGCTAAGCGGCAGCTGGAGCAAAAATGTTTAAGATCATCCCGGCTATAGATATACTGAATGGACAGGTCGTGCGGCTGACCGGAGGAGACTATGCCAGAAGCAAAGCATACGATACCGACCCGGCTGCCGTCGCCCGGAAATGGCAGGACGCCGGCGCGCGGCTGATTCATCTGGTAGATCTGGACGGGGCTAGAGCCGGACAGCCAATCAACTTGGCAGCCGTCCGCTCTATACGGCAGGCCGTATCCTGCGAGCTGGAGCTGGGCGGCGGACTGCGTGCGGAAACTGATGTAGAGAAAATATTTGCCTTGGGCATTAACTACGCCATACTTGGTTCTCTCGCGCTCAAAAATAAAACGCTGACCCGCCGTCTCGCCGTCAAATACGCGGATAAAATTATTATCGGCGTTGACGCGCGCCGCGGCAAAGTCGCCGTAGAAGGCTGGCTGGAAAATTCTAATACTGACGCGCTGGATTTGCTCGAAGAGCTGGAAAAAAGCGGTGTGCGCAAAGTTATTTACACAGAGATAAGCCGCGACGGCGCGTTAAACGGCGCAGACATTAAACTCTATAAAAAACTTTCCGCTTATACTAAAATTGAAATCATCGCTTCTGGCGGTGTAGCCTCGCTCGCGGACGTGCGCCAGCTGGCCGCTTTGCCTCTGGGCGGCGTGATTATCGGCAAAGCGCTGTATGAAAATAAAATAAACCCGCGGGAGCTTTTTGAATGAATATACTCGTCACCGGCGGCGCGGGCTACATCGGCTCTCATATGACGCGCTATTTACTAAAAAACGGACATACGCCGGTAGCGCTGGACAATCTGGTTTACGGCCACCGGGCCAGTCTGCCGGACGGAGTGGTATTTTATCAGGGCGACATAGCGGATAAAGAGCTGACAGCCAAAATAATCCAGCGGGAAAAGATCGCCGCCGTAATGCATTTTTCAGCCTACACTTATGTGGGAGAGTCTGTGCAAAATCCGGCTAAATATTATGACAACAATTTTGGCCAAACTATCCGCTTGCTGGAGGCCCTGCGGGAAAACGGCGTGGAATATTTTATTTTTTCCTCAAGCTGTGCAATTTACGGACTGCACGACCGCCCCCGGCTGCACGAACAGCTGCCGCCCAACCCGCTCAGCCCTTATGGCTTCACCAAACTGGCCGTGGAACATATGCTCCAGGATTACAGCCGCGCTTACGGCCTCAAATACGCGGCGCTGCGTTATTTCAACGCGGCCGGCGCGGATGATCAGGGTTTGCTCGGCGAGTCGCATACTCCCGAAACACATCTGATCCCGCTGGCTTTGCAGTCTATTTTACGGCCAGAGCAGCAGTTGAAAATTTTCGGCGCGGACTATCCCACTCCTGACGGCACCTGTGTGCGCGACTATGTGCACGTCTACGATCTGGCCGACGCGCATCTCAAAGCGCTAAACTATATTGTCCAAAATAAAACCTCGGACTGTTTTAATCTCGGCTCAGGCAACGGTTATTCCGTGCGGGAAATTATCCAGATGTGCGAAAAAGTCACCGGACTTAAAGTAAATTATCAAGAGACGGAAAGACGCGCCGGCGATCCGGCCAAGCTGGTGGCGGATTCCCGCAAAGCAGAAAAAATACTCGGCTGGCGGGCGCGGTATGATCTGGAAAAAATCATTGCCACCGCTTGGCAATGGGAGCAAAAAAGGCGCTACTAATCGTTAACGTAATC
>JAITIS010000010.1 GCA_031279305.1 Candidatus Margulisiibacteriota bacterium
CAAAAACTCTATGCCGTTGGCCGCGCAGTATTCTTGCAATTCCGTATATCTGCCCTCTTCGCTGTTATCGATCACCTGTATGGTCAATTTTTCCCGCGGATAGTCCAGGGCCAGCGCGCTTTGGATAGAGTTATTTTTCATTATCTCGAACGGTTCATTGCGGCAGGGAATTTGCACCGTGACGTTGGGCAGTTCTTCCGCAGACAGCTCGGCCGCTTGTTCCGCCTTGTGACGGATAAACAACGCGGACAGCGAATTTACCAGCATCAAACTAAACCAAGTGGTATGGGCCAGCACACTCACCAAGAACATTGAGCCGCCAATCGCCAACAAGCCAAATTCACCTTTGTTCAAGAGATCAGCCAAGCGCGGAAAAGCAAAAGCTGAAATGCCAATATCAGCGGACAGCTTGGTCAGCAGGGCTGCCGACCAGACTTTTTTGCCAGATGAGCCTAAAAAAGCATTTCTCAATTTAGAAAATACATTGGCACGGCTATAATCGTTGATGCTTTGTTGAATTGGATCAATTTCAATCTTTGACTTTAAGCCTAAAGCAATATTACCACTAAAAATATTCGTATCATATACTGCGCGCCGTGTCTTTTCCTTGTAAATAATATTTTTCCAGCATAAAATAAACATAATTATTCCCCGCTATATAAATATTCCCAGCAAGAGATTGTTATATACTCACAAGCCTTGCCGCATCTTTACTATAAATATCTCGATACTTTCAGCAGAAAGTATCAGCAAATAGAGTTTTTTAGCTTAACTACCCCAGAAATTCTTAAACATTCGGCTTCCCGGTAAATCTATGCAAGTTTTTCCCGGCATCTAACGATATATAAAGCAAAGGGATATGCTCGGGGGAAGGAGGAACGAGGTATATAACGATGAGCATCGCCTTAGGCCATACGGCTAGCACCATAGACATCAATCAATTAAAAAGAAGCTGTTCTATACCCACCACGCATGCCAAAAATATTACGCCGGCCAGTTTGATCGAGCAGACTATCGCCAGCATTTCTGACAATCCGCAAATCAAAAATATTCTACGTAAATTTTCTCCGGCGCAGATCGAGGAGTTTATCAAAAAATCCAACTGCAAAAATCACGAGGGAGTGGTCCGGGTCATCAAAGGACTATACGAGCAGTACAAAGACGAGCTGACCGAGCCGGTCAACAGCGTTTGTTTTTACCAGCCTAAAATAGCCGTAAAAAATAAAGACGAATTTGCGCAGGAGTTGTACAGCCAGACAAACACGGCGGACAGTGAAGCTCTCCAGCGCCGCACGGATCAAAAAGAACTAAATCTAGCCGATCAGGAGCGCGTGCAAAAAGCGCGTTTAGCTAACAGAGAGTTCGAACGCAGGCTCGATCCTGCCCAAGCAACGCAGGAAGAATACAAAAAGCAGCGCCTTAACAGCATTCTAGTCCGGGCTTAAAGCATTTCTCAATAATTACAGGGACAGTTTGGTATAATAACTTTATGCCCGCGTTAATTTATCTGTCGCTCTGTTTTGTCTGGAATTTTTGGCCGCTGGAATCTTATTTATACAAGCTGCTAAACGGCGGCGCTCCTAAGAAAAAACCGCTTGAACAAGGCGTGACGCTGATCTGGAAACCCTGGCTGGGGCTGGCTGTCGGATTGGTGTTTTTTGCCAAAGGCTTGCTGCTGGGTTTAAGCGGCGGTTTTTTTCTAACCGCGGAACCGTTAAGTGTGTTCGGCGGATTTACTTTGGCTCTGTTAAGCGAGGCCTGTTCACCGCTCAAAAAAACCCGGCATCTTCTAGCTCTGGGGCTGGGTTTTCTTGCTGTTTATCAGCTCTGGGGCTGGGTGATTTATACTATGCTATTCCTCATTTTGCTGGGAGCGCTGCGCTGCCGCGCGCCGGCGCTGATCGCCTCCGCCGGATTATATGCGCTGACTTTTATCTTTTTTGGAAATTCATACCAGCTAGCCGCCGCGCTGGCGTTTTTTATTCTGCTTTGCGTCTCCTATCTGGGACAGCTGCGCGCTTATTTTGACGGCACAGCGCCGCATATTTTCGCCGAATTAAAAGGCCAGTGACTTTTCCGTCATCGAGAGATTGCCCCGCGCATCTCTGGAATAAATCTTGATGTACAGCTCCTGTCTTTTCTCAGGCAGCGTGTATTCCGCCTGCCAGACCGCGCCGTTTTTCTTTAACGGAATAACCTGTTTTTGTATTTCCGCGTACACATCGCGCACTTCCGGAGCGGCGTATTTGGCGCGTATCTGCAGCGCACCGCCCGGACGGGGCTTGGCCGGCGAAAGCATTATTTCCACCGGGTAATAAACTTTATTTAAGCGCGGTTTTTCCGCCGGAGGCGGCGGGGTGGCATTGTGTGATACGGCGGACGGAACACTCGGAACAGTTTTATAAGTGGACGGCCCCTCATACCAGAAAACACCGGAGTGTTCCGCAGTGCTCCCATCCTGAAACACCGCGACAGCCCGGTAATCATTACGCCCGGCAGCGAAACCGGAAATAACCGCCCGCCAGAGCCGGTCTTTGTACCTGCCGGCCAGCACATCAGCCTGACCGGGGCGCACAATGCGCATTTCTTTAACCGGATTAGCGCCGGCCACTACTCCGGCGTAAATATACAGGGTGTCGCCCGGTTTTATTTTTTCCGCGGAGACTTTAGCGATCACTTTCCGATTGGCCGTCTGGACATCAGGTCTATCCGCGCTTTCAAAACCGCGCACATTCAGCGGATATATTTTTTCATATTCTGTCCCGGCGGCGCTGACCGTAAAACGCAGAATATACTCGCCGGTATTCAGGGTATCCGGCAGGCGTGTTTCAGTCTGCCAGAGATTGCCGCTGACTCTTTTCAAAGACACGATGTTACTGATAATATCCGCGCTCAATTTTATGCTGTCCGCCGCCAGTCCGTCCGGCACGGCGAAAAGGAGCTTCAAAGGCAATCCGGCTTCTGGACGGCGGGGTTCGGCGCGCACCAAAAACAGCGCATCTTTAGGCAGCGGCGCCAGAGCTGTTTGAAACCGCCAAACTTTGCCCGGCTTGTCATAAACTTCGATATTCAAGGTGCCGGCGGCGGAAATTTCCGGAGCAATATTTATCTGTTCTTCCGCGCTGATGCTGCCGCTGACGGACTGCCGGCCGTAGGTCCATTTATAACCGGCCAAGAGTCCGGCATTGTACAGGCGCAGGACGACGCGGCCTTTAGCCAATTCCGCGCGGTCCAGCCAGACCAGCGGATAGCCGGGAAATTCCTCCGCCAGCCGTCTATTGACCGCGGAAGTGCGCAGTAACAGCGACTGGGCTTGGGCTAATGTCACTTCGCCGTCCGCCGGCTGAAAATCCTCCGGCGTGTAATAACCGGTGGCAGCCAGAATCTCCACCGCCTTGACCCGCCCATCATCGGCGGAATCCAGCACATCGCCGTAGCCATCGATCCGCGCCAGCATTTCCGCCAGACGCCCCAGCGAAAAATAACCGCTTCCGGCATTTAACAAACCGCCGGAAGTCTTGCCCAGATAGCCGTTGAAATACAGAATATCCGTATCATTAAAAATGCCGTCAAAATCTTGGGGCAGACGCAGTCCCAAAGTCTGCACCGCATAAGCGGCAAAGTCGCTTAATGATATTTTACTATCGCGGAAATCCCGGCGCTGTTCAGGAGCAAATACACTCTGCGCCAGATCCGCGGCTAAACCTTGTTCCTGCAGTTCTGCCAGCGTCCGCAGGCGCAGAATCTGGCGTTTTAACCGCACCGTACCGTCGTCCGTCCAGATATTTAACACATTATGTCCGGCCTGTAGATCATACGTCACGGTGAAATTTTTAGGCTCCAGCGTATAGTTTTCGGAATTTATATTGAAAGAAGCGTAGCCCCGCGTCTGTCCGGCGCAAAGCAGCTCCGCACTGTCCGCCACAAAATAATTGGCCGGCGCGCTGATCTGAAAAGTCCTGGGCATCTCCGCGGTTTCCGGCGGTGGAGCCGGCAGCGGCCTAGGCGCCGTCAACTCTGTAATATCTAGTCCCAGCCCGGCATAAT
>JAITIS010000062.1 GCA_031279305.1 Candidatus Margulisiibacteriota bacterium
CATAGAGTTTTTGCACCGCGTGGGACGGGACGGCGGCAAAGCGCGCAATTTGAATATCGGCTTGGGTCTTAAACCTTTGGCCGGCGAGTATTACGATCCTAAAAGCGACTTGTATTTCTTGATTGATTCGGACATTGAATTTCCGCCGGATATTTTGCGCAAATCTCTACCGGAATTTAACACTAACCCCCGTTTGCCCTTTGTGATTTTTGAGGCGGACGATCTGGCTGACAATAATTTATTCAACTCCTCCCTGGCGGCTATCAATATGGCTGCCCAGCACAATGTGGTCGGAATCGAAAACGCCGGTTTTACCACTTCCGGCGGCTACGGTCTGCTGTACAACAGACAGGCCTGGAACGTGATTGGCGGCTGGAAAGAAAATTTTGTCGGTGAAGACTGGGCGACCGGCATAGCCTTGCGCACGGCTTCAGAATATTTTACCAAAGGAAAAAGAGTGTCTTATGTCAAAGTTATAGACCATACGCCGGAAGACTTAAATGGTTTTAAGATACAACAGCAGCGCTGGGCTAAAGGCGGAGTGGAGACCACGCTCAAACTGATACCGGCTTTGCTGAAAGCCAAACATATTCCTTGGAATGAAAAAATAGACATACTGGTTAGATATTCTTTTTACTCTACGATGGTTTTCTCCCTTGTAATACTGCCGGCTTTGACCGCCATTGTGGGCACAGCGTTATCTATTGCGGGCAATGCTAGCATGGGCATATTAAGTTTTTTTGTCGAAATATACCGTGGTTTTTTTATACCTATGCTGGCTGCGGTCGGCATCAATACAGTCTTTGCTTTCTTGCGCCGGGAGAAAAGCGTGGGCTTAAAAAATCTGCTGATGTTTATGCCATCGCTTTTTGCCTACGGCGGCGTTGGTTTAGCCGTGTTCAAAGGTCTTGTGCAGGGTTTGTATGATAAGAAAAAAGTATTCAATGTCACGCCCAAAACCAGGCTGGAAAACAAAGGCGAATTTTTCCGCATTATCCGCCAGAACTGGAAAGAAATAACTTTTGGCGCTGCTTTGCTGGGAGTTGGCGTTTTTACTCTGCCGTATTATTTACAATTTGTCGCGCTGGTTGGATTGAGTTTTATAATTTCACCGTTTATGTCGCTGGTCAAGTTTAACAAAAAAGACAAACCCGAACGGAAATAAATTTTATCTAATATCCACGCGGCGCGGAAATAAAGCGTCTATCAGCCCCAGCAATTCCAGCGTATTCTCAAAATACTTATTGCCGGGGATATTGCCGTTAAATACTCTACTGGCGAGATCGGAAGCGGATACATCTCCCAGCGCGATACTGAGCGGCAAATACATAGCGGCATCCATTTCCCGGCTGTAAGTATGCGAAAAACGATTTTGACTGCCATACTGCAGGGCTTTCTTAGCGCCGCCGGCCTCGGCGTTATTTTCGGCAAACTGGATGATGTAGCGAGCGATGCGCCACGGCGCGCGAATACCGTCATAGCTCATTTGCGTGCCGTTGGCGGCGCTAACCGCGATGTCAGCGGCTGACCGAACGCGCACATTGATATTCGCTGGGAAAGTGCCGGTGTCGTTTAGAGTTTCGGCGTAGAGTTTCATACTATCAGCCGCCGCTCTCTCCCAAAAAGCCGCATCTGCAGTCCGGCCGCGTTTAGCCAGATAAGCGGCGATTTCTTGGTAGCCGGCCGGGTCTAAATAATCGGTGTAACTAAAATCATTCCAGTCTTCCGAGGGGCCGAGCACTAACACGCCATTTTGTTCGCTGAATAGTCTGCGCGCCTGAGGCAGTAAAGTGTCTAAGATTTTCTCATAACCGCGGTCAGACCAGATGCCCTGTGCCACCAGCTCCTGCGCGTAGATCAGTGAGCGGACTATATCCAAATCGGCATCCGCCGCGGAATTAGCGGTCACACCCCATTGATCTCTATCCAAAGTTACACTGCTGCCCTGTTGCTTGACCTTCCAAGCTGGGAATTCACCGCGATTGCCGCTGTCTTTGGCCAGCTTGATCATATGCCGGGTGCCTTTGAGCAGGCCATCGAAATTGTCCTGATAGACGCCGGCCCGTGCTGGATTGATACGGGCTAGATCGGCGGAAAGCACCTGCCAATAGGCCTGTCCCTCCGAAACAATCTGATTATTCTGCGAAGGATCTTTGATGAATATGCCGTCCGGCGTGCGCAGGGCATAACGGTTAAATAGAGCGGCATACTGAGCGGTGACGCGGCTTTGTACGTTGGCCGGATTGACTGTCCCGTTGGTTATCCGTCCCGCATAAGCTTGGTAGGCCTGTATGGTTTTTATTTCACTCATAAATTTCTCCTGCAATAAATAAAACTGGTAAAGTTTCCTTTACTTACATATATCGTAAACCATTTTAACTTGTTGCAGTTCGAGTGCTTAGAAAAAATAATCTGGAGCCAATTCGCGTAATAATGGCAAATCTCGGTCTTTCCCCGAAATAACCGGCGCGCGGGTTTTCCAGTCGATATTTAATTCCGGGTCATTCCAGCGTATTCCGGCCTCGGCCTGCGGCGCGTAGTAATCGTCGCATTTATACTGAAACTCGGCGAAATCCGACAGCACGGCAAACCCGTGGGCAAAGCCTCTGGGTATCAAAAACTGTTTTTTATTTTCCGCCGAGAGCGTGACGCCAAACCACTGCTTAAAAGTCGGCGAACTCTGGCGCAGATCGACAGCCACATCATATACCTCGCCAAATGTACAGCGCACCAGTTTAACTTGGGCAAAGCCGGGTTTTTGAAAATGCAGGCCGCGCAGCGTGCCTTTGACCGAGCGGGAATGATTGTCCTGCACAAACAGCGCGTTTAATCCGGCCGCGGCGAAATCTTTTTGATTATAGCTTTCCAGAAAAAAGCCGCGCTCATCGGGGAAAACTTGCGGCTCAATAATAAGCAGCCCGGAAAATTTGGTTTTAATTACCTTCATAAAAACGCGCCTGTTTTTTTCCGCACGATTTTCAGGGTTTTTTCTATTTCCGCGCGGGCTTTGTCTGTGCCATTTTGCAGGATGCTTTTCACGGCGCCGAGATTTTTGGCCAGCTCGGCGCGCCGCTCGCGGTATGGCCGGAAATATTCCCAGAGCAGGGCAAAAGTTTCTTTTTTGGCGTCGCCATAGCCATAGCCGCCGGCGCGGTACTTGCGCTCCATTTCCGCTTTTTGCTCCGGCGCGGCGAACAGGGCGTAGATTTTGAAAACATTGCATCTGTCCGGGTCTTTGGGTTTTTCTAACGGCGTGGAGTCTGTGACGATGTTCATTACTTGTTTGCGGATAACTTTTTCCTCGCCGAATATCTCAATAGTGTTGCCGTAAGATTTGGACATTTTCTGGCCGTCCGTGCCGGGCACGATGGCCACCTCTGCTTTGATGAGCGCATCCGGCACGGTGAAAGTCGCGCCAAATTCGTTGTTAAATTTTAGGGCGATGTCGCGCGTGACCTCCAGATGCTGTTTCTGGTCTTTGCCGACCGGCACTATGTCGGCCTGTACGGAGAGTATGTCCGCGGCCATTAACACCGGATAATTTAACAGTCCGGCGTTAGCGGGCAGACCTTTGGCCAGTTTATCTTTGTAAGAATGACAGCGTTCCAGCAGGCCGATCGGCGTGACATTGCTCAAATACCAGCTCAACTCGTTGATTTCCGGTATGCTGGACTGCACCCAGAAAACAGATTTTTCAGGCTCAATGCCCAGCGCCAAAAAATCCAGCGCGGCATTAAAAGTATTTTGCCGCAGATCAGCCCCGTGGTTAAGCGAGGTCATCGCGTGCAGGTCGGCGATGAAACAAAAAAGCTCGTGTTTGGCCTGCAGCTCAATCATTTGCCGCATCATACCCAAGTAATTGCCGATATGCAGGGCGCCGGAAGGCTGTATGCCGGAGAGAACGCGCATAATTGGTTAAATTATATATTTATTCTATAATTTTGTACAAATGGACTGGCCGAAAATTTTGCACACTTTAGCGGACGCGACAGACAGTATCGCTCTAGGTTATTTTGGCCGGCTTGATCTGCGGATTGAATATAAAAAAGACTTGAGTCCGGTCACACAAGCGGATAAAGAGATAGAAGAATATATTCGCGCGGCGGCTAAAAAGATCGAACCGGCTTTAGGTTTTTGCGGCGAGGAATTCGGGCAGGAAAAAACCGCTCTGCGTTTGATAATCGATCCGCTGGACGGCACGCGCAATTTTGTGCGGGGCCTTCCGGTTTTTGCCACGCTGTTAGGTCTGGAAGAAAACGGCGGACTTGCCGCCGGTCTGGTTTCCGCTCCGGCTCTGGGCTGCCGCTGGTGGGCCGCCAGAGGGCAGGGCGCGTATTTGCGCAATAAAAATACCGGACAGGAAAAGCAATTGCGGGTTTCCCGAATCACTGACCTCAAAAAAGCGCAGGCTTTTCACGGCAGTTTGGCCGGCAATGAGATCGATAAAATTTCCGCAACAAAAATTTTGAGCATAATTAAAAAAACCGAGCGTCAACGCGGCTACGGAGATTTTTATCAGCATATGCTGGTGGCGCAGGGCAGCGGCGAAATGGCTTTTGATCCAGAGCTGAAAATCTGGGACATAGCAGGGCCTAAGATTATTGTCGAGGAAGCGGGCGGTAAAGTCACCGCATTTGACGGAGGGGAAAATAATCTGGCGGCCGGCACAGCCGTGTCAACGAACGGTTCCTTGCACGCGGAGGTCCTGCGGCTCCTGCGCTAAAAAAGCCGGCAGTTTTTCCGCTAGGTGCAGCCCGGCCTGATACCCGGCCTGATATAAGTTGTCCAATTTTTCCCAGTTGCGCTCGAGCCGTCCGACTTTAAGGTTTTCCGGCGGATACACGACCAAGCATTTGCCCTCAGCCTCTAGTTTGTCGACCAGCGCCAGCTCGCGGTTGTACACAGCGGAGCGCTGTCCCAGAGCTTCGGCCAGCCGGGGATTGTTTGGCAGCACAGCTTTGAGCAGACGCGCCAGATGCGGATTTTCTTTTTTTAGATAACCTTTGGGCCTAGTGCGGACGACGACGCTTTGGCTGTGGCCGTTTTGCATCGAATATTCGACCGGCAGGGAATCCGCGATCCCGCCGTCCAGATACAATCCGCCGTCCAGCTCAACCGGCTTGCTGACAAAAGGCATACTGGCCGAGGCGCGGATGGCCGGAGTCATATTGACTTTGTTCTGCAGATACACAGCTTGGCCGGTCGCGCAGTCTGTGGCCACTGCGGTAAAACGCACAGGGCTTTGTTCAAAAGCTTGAAAATCAAAAGGTATCAATTTTTGCGGAATTTCCTCGTAAACAAACTGGGCTGAAAAAAGATTGCCTTCGCGCAAAAAATTGCGCAGGCTGAAATAACGCGGATCACGTCCAAAACGCCGCAGTATTTCGCGGTTGCGCCCGCGCTGTCCACTGATATAGGACACGCCCATACAGGCTCCGGCGGACACGCCGATGACAAATTCAAACATCAGGCTTTTTTCATCCAGAGCATCCAGCACGCCGGCCGTAAATATGCCGCGCAACGCACCGCCTTCCAGCACCAGATTGGCCTGAATTAAATCAGACATAATATTTTGATTATATAAAAAAAAGATTTTTTTTACAAATCTGGCGCCGGCCTTTATAATATTTAGCCTTATGGACAGCAGAACTATCCGCGCCCAGTTCATCAAATTTTTTGAAAATAAAGGCCATACTTTTGTGCCTAGCGCTCCGGTGCTGCCGGCGGGCGATGCAACCCTGCTTTTTACCAACGCCGGGATGAATCAATTCAAGGATATATTTTTAGGCGAAGGTTCCCGGCCGTATGCCCGCGCGGTGAATAGCCAGAAATGTATACGGGTGTCCGGCAAGCACAATGATCTGGAAGAAGTTGGCAAAGACACCTATCATCATACTTTTTTTGAAATGTTAGGCAATTGGTCTTTCGGCGATTATTACAAAACCGAAGCCGTGCAGTGGGCGTGGGAGCTTTTAACCGGGGTCTGGAAACTGCCCAAAGCAAAACTCTACGCCACGGTGTATACGGCTGATGCCGAAACCGCGCAAATCTGGCGGGACAAGACAGATATAGATCCCGCGCATATCAGTTTTTTTGAGAAAGAAAATTTTTGGGAAATGGGTGAGACCGGCCCCTGCGGCCCCTGCTCGGAAATCCATATCGATCTGGGGCCTGACCGCTGTGACAAAAAAAATATCCCCGGCCACATCTGCGGCGTGAACTCCGGCTGCGGGCGGTTTATCGAATTATGGAATCTGGTTTTTATGCAGTACAACCGGGACGCTTCCGGCCGGCTGGCTGAGCTACCCAAAAAGCACGTGGACACCGGTATGGGGTTTGAGCGTGTTTGCGCGGTGCTGCAAAATGTTGTTTCCAATTATGACACGGACATTTTTACGCCCTTGATCCGGACGGTGGAAGAAATATCCGGCGTTCAGTATCAGCCGGGAGCCGGTGGTATGCCGCACCGTGTAATCGCTGACCACCTGCGGATGCTGTCTTTCGCGGTGGCCGATGGCGTGCTGCCGTCCAATGAAGGACGCGGTTATGTTCTGCGCCGCATCCTGCGCCGCGCCGCGCGCTACGGCCGCCGGCTAGGCCTGCGCGAGCCATTTCTGTGCCGGCTAACGGGGACGCTGGTAGATGCTATGGGAACTGTTTTTCCGGAGATTAAAGACAAGCGCGGGTATGTGGAAAAAATCCTGCAGGCTGAAGAGCGTTCTTTTAACAAAACGCTGGATAGAGGTCTGGAGCTTTTTGCCGAACTGACAGCGCAGGTCAAAAAGTCTGGCCAGAAAATTATTTCCGGCGCGGAGGTTTTTAAGCTCTACGACACTTATGGTTTTCCGGCAGATCTGACCGCCGTGCTGGCTGAGGAGCAAGGGCTGTCTGTAGATCTGTCCGGTTTTGCGGCGGAAATGCAAAAACAGCGGGACAAAGCCCGCGCGGCAGGTCTCGGTGCTAAGAGCGGCGTCGGCGGCGAGATTGTGCTGGAGGCCGGCGACGAGACCGCCAAGCAAGCTATGGCCAGACATCATACCGCCACCCATTTACTGCACGCCGCTCTGCAAAAAACGCTGGGTAAACACGCCACGCAAGCCGGCTCGCTGGTCGCGCCGGAAAAATTGCGTTTTGACTTTAATCATTTTCAGGCTCTGACGTCGGAAGAAAAGCAAAAAATTGAGGAACTGGTCAACGCCGAAATAAGCCGAAACACGCCGCTTACTATTGAAGAAATGCCAATCCAAGCGGCCAAAGCCAGCGGCGCGCTGTCGCTTTTTGGCGAAAAATACGGCGAGATCGTCCGGGTGGTGGGCATTGGCGATTTTTCCCGGGAATTTTGCGGCGGTCATCACGTTAAAAATACCGGCGAGCTTAAAACATTCAAGCTGATCTCCGAGTCCGCACTCTCCGCCGGAGTCCGGCGTATCGAAGCGGTGGCCGGCGATATGGTGGCTGTCTATTATCAAAAAGAACTGGAGAAACTGAATGCGGAATTAAGCAAATTAAATCTGCCGGAGCTAAAATGGGACGCCGATGCCGCGCCGGCAGAGTTGGACAAGCAGCTCAGATGTGGCTATCAGCGACTGGAACAGAGAAAAGGACAGCTGAGGCAGGAACAGAAACAATCAGAAAAACAGAAACTGCAAACCGCGCTAGCCGGGCTGCCGGAATATGCCGCGCAGAAAAAAGTAGTAAACGGCATGCCGGTTATTGCCGTAAATATCGGCGCTGCGGATAGAAATACTGTCGTGGCTGTGGCGGACAGTTTGCAAAATCAGCTGGGTGGCGGCGTGGTTGTGCTGGGCGCGGCAGACAACGGCAAAGCCCTGCTGGTTGCCTCGGTTGCCAAAAAGCATCAAACGCCGGAATTGAACGCCGGTAAAATAATCCAAAATATCGCGCCGTTTATTGAAGGGCGCGGCGGTGGCAGGCCAGAACTGGCGCAGGCCGGCGGCCAGAGACCGGACGGTATAAATGCGGCTCTGCGGGCGGTTGTTGATATGGTTGGTCATTTTGGCTCTGCTCGATGACAAATATTTTAGCCATTGATTACGGCGCAAAACGGATCGGTCTGGCCGTGAATAATATGCTTGGCGTGGTTTCGCCGCTGGACTTTGTGAAAAACGATTCAGGAAAACTGGCCGGATTGAAACAAATCATCAGAGAGCGGAATATTCAGAAAATAATTCTGGGTCTGCCGATTGCTCTATCCGGACAAGAAGAGCTGGCCGCGCAAAAAGTCCGAAAATTTGCCGGGGAACTGACCGCGCTGGGTTTGCCAGTGGAATTTATTGATGAGCGTTTATCCACCGTGGAAGCTCACAAAAGAATGTTACAGTATGGAATATCCGCCAAAAACCGCCGGCCGCTGGCTGATTCCCTGTCCGCTGGCATCTTGCTGGAAAAATATTTGCAGTATGCCGCGAAAAAATAAAAAAAAGAATAAAAATTTATTTATCCGACTGGTCAATGCCGTCCGCCGGCGCAAAACGTTCTGGCGCCAGATTTATTACCGCGGAGTTTGTCCGCCCGTGCTGCTGCTGTTAATCTGGTCTACGTTGTTTCTGGCGGTAGAGAATAGTTTTTCCGGGCTGGAAACGCAGATAAAAATTCAGCGCGACAGTACGGCCAAAGATGTGCTGTCACTCCTGTATGCCAAAGGTCTGCTGGCTGATAATTTTAACACCAGACTGGCTGTCCGGTTACGGGGTTATGACCGTAAAATACACTCTGGCGAATATGTCCTGTCCGCGGGTATGTCTCTAGCCAGAATTTTTGAAACTTTGAGCGAGCGCCGGGGTTTGAGCCTTACCTCGTCCAAACAGGTGGTCATTCCCGAAGGCTATTCCCTGCGGGAAATCATCGACGTGCTGGAGCGCGGCGGCGTGGCCGGCAAAAAATCTTTTAATAATTATTTCGCCAGCTATGATCCGCAGTACTGGCGGGAACGCTATAGTTTTCTGGCGGACAATCCAGTGACTGCCGGCGCGGTGTTTTTTGAAGGCTATTTGTATCCCGACACTTATATTTTTGCTGAAGACTCCACGCCGCAGGCCGTGCTGGATTTTATGCTCGGCCGTTTTGAGAAAATGATCTATCCGCGCCTGCAGGAAGCGCCCGGCACGTACAATGTACATGAGCTGCTGACTCTGGCCTCGATAGTGGAAAAAGAAGCGGTGTTTCAGGATGAGATGCCGCTCATCGCCGGCGTGTATTACAATCGTCTGCGCATTCGTATGCATCTGGGCTCCTGCCCGACTATCAAATACGCCCTAGGCAATCCGCGCAAAAAAACCGTGCTCTATAAAGATCTGGACGTGGTCTCGCCCTACAACACTTATCGCAATTATGACCTGCCGCCCACGCCGATCTGCTCGCCGGGCTTGAACGCTATAGACGCGGTGGTCAATACGCCCAAAACCACCTACCTGTATTTTTTTGCCAAAGGCGACGGAACCTCGGTTTTTTCTAATACGTACGAGGAACATCTGCGCAGACAGGGAAATAATCCGTCGTTTTTGTATAATTAAATAAATTAAGGAGAAAAATATGAGCGAGAAGATTTTTGACAATTTTATAGGAAGGTATAGTTTAGCTAAAACTTTAAGATTTGAACTGAAACCGGTAGGCGAGACACTGGAAAATATTGAAAAAAGTGATATTTTGGCAAAGGACAAACACCGCGCGGAGAGCTATAAAAAAGTTAAGAAAATTATCGACGAATATCATAAAGATTTTATTGAAAAATCTTTAAGTAAATGCCTTATCAGCAAAGATGATTTGATGGAATACAAACAGCTTTTTTGTATTAAGAATAAAGCTGAAGACCAGAAAAAAACACTAGAAAAAATACAAACAAATTTGCGCAAACAAATAGTTAAATGTTTTGATACAAAACGTCTGTTTGGACAGGAATTACTGAGTGAAGATTTGCCAAGATTTATAGCTGAAACAGATTTGGCGGAGTTTTATGCTAAAGAAAATCTATCCCAGAGCAAGGCAATGGAGCTAATTGGAGAATTTAAAAAGTTTACAACTTATTTCAGGGGATTTAATGAAAATCGCAAGAATATGTATTCTGCGGAAGATAAATCTACGGCAATATCATATAGATTGATCAATGATAATCTGCCTAAATATATTGTCAATATTGCGGTGTTTGAGAAAAACAAAACTGCTTTAGCGGATAAAATCAAGATACTGCAGAGTGATTTGCGGGCAAAGCTGAATGGCGCAAATATTGCGGATTTTTTTACTCTTGAATATTACGGAAAAATACTTAC
>JAITIS010000079.1 GCA_031279305.1 Candidatus Margulisiibacteriota bacterium
AGCAAAAGAGAAAGTTATTGACCCAAATATAAACCCTGCTTTATTTAAGCTTCTTGATTCTATTAGTGATGATGTTTGGCTTTCATTAGCAGAGAATGGTACTAAAATTGTTGACAATAACAATCCACTCTTCACTTCTATCAATTCTGATGGGTCGGAGGAAGGGGATGAGGCGAAAAAGTTTCTGAGAGGAGATGATGGTCCTAATGTAGCCAGACTTAATCTCTATTTTATTTATGAAGATGGTAGCAAACAGCGAATAACCGAATACGACGAAGGAGGTAACATAATAATACGCTCCTATTCAGAGGAAAAGGATTGACCTGCTATACTTGACAATATCTATATATATATAATTCTATACTTAGTCCGCTAAGCTTAGTTTACTAGGAGCAGGTATGCTGCAATTCAATATCCACGCGGCCAAAAGTCATAAACAAATACGACGCGCCTATTCTCTATATCGCGCCGGGAAAATAACCTTTCCCAAAATCCCCTCTATAAACTATAATATCCGCGTAAGAGGTAACGCGTGTCTGATTATAATCCGATAAGTTTCAAATATTTAACCGGCTGGGGCGACGTGGATTTGACGCCGCAGGTCTCGGTCAATGCGTCTATCGAGGAAATCTGTAAAATGCTAAAAAAATTCCCGCTCAAAGACCGTCAGTATTTCAAGGACCAGTGGCGCAAGGCTTATAGTTTTTACGCGCGGGCTTTAATGGAAGAGGCGGACGCGGAGAGCGCCTTAAACGACGAATATCTGGCCAAAATTTCCAGAGGTCTGGACTAATGCCGGCTTCCGCGCAGGATACTTGGAAAAAAGTCAAAAAAGCGGTTGACCGGGATATTAAGAAACATTTGACGGCCAAATATTCCGATCAAATCTTAAAAAAATACACCGGCAAGATAAATTATCTCATCAACAAATATTTTTCCTCTCTGCCCTCGCACGTGGTCACCACCGAGGGCGACGACATCGCCAATGTCGCGCTCATAGAGTTTTTTGAGACGATCAAGGTCTGGGATCCAGAGCGCAATGAGGATGTCTGGCCGCTGGCTTATTCCCGGATCAGCGGCGCGATGCGCGACCAGATCCGTTACATCACCAAATCTTCGCCGACCCGCCTGTACAATTGGGTTTCCGATGCTTCCAGTTTGTATCTGACCATCGAACAGGACAACAGCTTTGAAACTAAAATCGAATCCGGCGTGGTGCTCAACGAGGCGATAAGAAGCCTCGACCGCAAAGAGAAATTTATCATCATCAGCAGATTTAAGCACGACAAAACTTTCAAAGAGATCGGCGAGATGATCGGTATTTCCGAATCCCAGACCACGCGCATCTACAAACAGGTCATCCAAAAACTGCGCAGACTGATCGCCGAAAAGGGAGCGTTCAAATCGCCTATTTAGACACTTTTATCCTTGCTCTGCTGGGCGCTCTGCTGGCTGTACGTCCGGTCAAGCAGCTGGCCGCCGCCGCCGGAGCCATCGACCAGCCGGGACTGCGCAAAGTGCACAGCATCGCCACGCCCAAACTGGGCGGACTGGCGATCTTGGCCGGGATAGTTCTGTCGCTGGGCCTTATTCAGCTGTGCTACGGCGCGGCGCTGAACCGCAACACCTGCTTTATCCTGCTCGGCGCGGCGCTGTCCGCGGGGCTAGGATTCCTCGACGATGTTTACAATCTAAAGCCGCCGGTCAAACTGGGCGGCCAGCTGTTCATCGCTATTATTGTCGTGGCCGGCGGGATAGAAATAAATTTTTTACGGCAGCCGCTCTCCCTGCAGATCATCGAGCTGGGTTTCTGGCGCAAAATAATTTCTGTGCTGTGGCTTTTAATTGTGATGAATATTATAAATCTAAGCGACGGACTGGACGGTTTGGCCGGCGGCTTGGTTTTTATTTCCGCCGCGACGCTTTTTATTATTTCGCTTTTGACCAATCAGCTGAATGCCGTTTTTCTGCTGGCGGCTGTCTGCGGGGCGGTGCTGGGGTTTTTGCGTTTCAATTTTCCGCCGGCTTCGATTTTTATGGGCGACACCGGCTCTCTGCTGTTAGGTTTTCTGCTCGGCGCCTGTTCTATCGAAGGAGTGCTCAAAAGCGCCACGCTGATCGGCCTGGCTATCCCGACGCTTTCGCTGCTGATCCCGCTGGGCGACACCGCGCTGGCCATACTGCGCCGCGCCAAAAAGCGGGCGCATATTTTTAAGGCGGATAAAGAACATATTCATCACCGCCTGCTCCAGAAACACGACTCTCAGCAATCGGCGGTGCTGCGCATTTATTATGCCTCCATAGCGCTCAATGCCTGCGCCATAATCCTCGCGCTCAGCCGAGATTTGTATTCTATTCTCTTGTTTTTAGTGATAGTATTTATAATACTGATTGCGGCGTTCAAAATGCTCCAAATTTTTCAGAGCAATCAGTAAGGACGTTATGGCCAGAGTAAAAATCATCGGCGAACAGCCCCTGCACGGCGCCGTAAATATTTCCGGCGCCAAAAACTCCGCGCTGCCGATAATGGCGGCAATGGTGCTCTTAAACGGCGAGAGTGTGCTCAAAAATGTGCCGACGCTGACCGATATTACCACGATGATCAGGATGCTGCGTTCTATTAACATACTGGCCGAACAAAGCGGCGGCGTTATCCGCGTCGACAACAAAAAACAGATCAAGCATCTGATACCTTACGAGCTGGTCACCAAAATGCGCGCCTCGTTTTTCATCGCCGGGCCTATTCTGGCCAAGGCTGGAATGGTGCGCATCCCTATGCCGGGCGGCTGCGCTATCGGCTCCCGTCCGGTGGATATTCATATCAAAGGTTTTCAGGCGCTGGGCGCGGACGTCAGGCTGGAGCACGGTTTTATCGAAATCCGCTGCAAAAAATTGAAAGGCGGCCACGTCAATTTTACTTTTCCCAGCGTGGGCGCGACGGAAAATATTATGATGGCCTCCACGCTGGCCGAAGGCGTCACGACAATCACCAACGCCGCCCGCGAGCCGGAGATCGTTGATCTGGCCGCTCTGCTGAACAAAGCCGGCGCCAAAATACGCGGAGCGGGCGCCTCCACCATCACGGTAGAAGGAGTATCCGGCCTTTCCGGCGCGGAGCACTCTATCATACCGGACCGGATCGAGGCCGGGACAATGCTCCTCGCGGGGCTGATCACACACGGAAAAATCACGGTCAATAAAATCAATCCGCAGGATATTTCCGCCCTGCTGTCCGCGCTGGCAGACACCGGCGCCAGACTGAATATTAAAAACAACTCTATCGAAGCGCTGTCTCCGGGCAGCTGGAACAGCGCCAGCCTGATCACCCAGCCGCATCCCGGATTTCCCACGGATATGCAGGCGCAGATGATGACCTATCTGGCGCTAGCCTCCGGCACCAGCACCATACGCGAGACGATTTTTGAGAATCGTTTTATGCACACGGGTGAATTGCAGCGGATGGGCGCAGACATCCGCACGGAGGAACGCGTGGCGATTATCAAAGGCGTGAAAAAACTCTCCGGGGCGGAAGTCAGGGCCACCGATTTGCGGGCCGGCGCCGCGCTCTGGCTGGCCGGTCTGGCCGCCAAAGGTGAAACTATAATCTACGACATAGAACACATTGAGCGCGGTTACGAAAGATTGACAGATAAACTTTCCAGTCTGGGCGCCAATATCAAGCGCCTGACTTAAAAAAAGGAGCGCTATGACCGAGAAAAAACTGCGCGTCAAATGGCAGGCTTGCCTAAACAAATACGGGTTAATTGAGTTTTCCGTCGGACTGCTCTGGTTTGCCGTCTCCTCGCTTATTCTCGTCTGGCCGCGCTTGAGCGAATTGGATTGGACAGCCGCGCTGGCGCTGGTTATTTTCAACGGAGTGTTTTTGTTCCTAATGCTAAGCTACGTGCTGGGCGGCAGTTCCCGCAGCCAGCTGCCCACCAAGCGCGTGCTGATCCTGCTGGCTATTGCCTCCTGTCTGGTTATGCTCATCTCCGGCCACGTCAGCAGATTCAACCCATTTTACACGCCGATCACCGCGGGCGCGCTGATTTTTTCCATCGTGTATAACAACCGCATCTCCTGTTCGATTTATTTAAGCATGTATCTGTCTTTTATCCTCTCGTTAAAATCGGCTAACCCCTTTTTTTACTTCACGGTTTTTGCGGCTAATTCGCTGTTTACCATCCAGCGCGCGGGACGGCTGGCCGAGCGCAATTCGCTGGCGTCTTCCAGCCTGCTCAGCGCGCTGGGCAGCATTGTCACATTGTGCCTGCTGTATCTTATTTACAACTGGTTTGATCTGGCGCGGATTTATCTTGACGCTTCGGCGATTTTAATCGCTTCGATCATTTCGGTGGTGGCGGTCATCGGGCTGCTGCCTTATCTGGAAGATATTTTTCTTATTGTCACGCCGACCAAACTGCTGGAGCTGGCCAGCCCCAACAGCACGCTGCTCAAACGCTTGTCTATGGAGGCGCCGGGCACTTATCACCATTCGTTGATCGTGGCCAATTTGGCCGAGGCCGCCACCGAAGCGATCGGCGGCAACGCGCTTTTGGCTAGGGTGGGCGCGTACTATCACGACATCGGCAAGATCAAACGACCGCTGTTTTTTATCGAAAACCAAAGCTCGTTCAATAATCCGCACGACCAGCTCAACCCGCGGATGTCCTCGATGATCATTATGGCGCATACCAAAGAAGGCGTGGAGCTGGGACGGGAATACAGGCTGCCGCGCGCCATTCTTAATATTATCGAACAGCATCACGGCAACAGCTTGATGTCGTATTTTTTGCGCACTTTTCAGGAAGCTAATGCCAAGGCTCCAGAAAGCGAAAAAACCGCTGTCAACGAAGATGATTTTCGCTACAGCGGGCCTAAGCCGCAGACCAGAGAAGCGGCGGTCATTATGCTGGCGGACTCCTGCGAAGCCGCGGTGCGCTCGCTGGAAAAACCCACGCCGTCTAAAATCAACACTATGGTGGGCAGAATCATCAAAGAAAAAATGGACTCCGGCCAGCTGGAAGACAGCGCTTTAACTTTTCAGGAAATTACTAGAATACGCGGTTCTTTCCAGCATACGATCAACAATATGTTCCACAACCGGATCAAGTACAACGACAAAAGCGCCAATTAAATGCTATGCCTCAATTATCAGTCTGTTACAGACAGGCCGAAGCTGTCCGGCCTGCGCCGCATAGTCTTAAGCCTGTTAAAAAAAATAAAGTTCCGGGACGATTTATCCATAACTTTTTGCACGCGGCGGCAAATGCAGGCGTTAAATAAAAAATTCCGCGGGTTAAATCAGCCGACTGACGTGCTGTCTTTTGCCGGCGGAGACATCGTCATCGCGCCGGCGCTGGCCGCGCAAAACGCGCGAAAATACCGCAATGCTTTCCGCGCGGAAATTATTTATCTGATCATCCACGCGCTCTGCCATTTGCGGGGTTACGATCACGCCGGCCGCGCGGACACCGCCCGGATGCGCGCGGCAGAAAACCGGCTCTTGGCTTATATCCGCAAAAAATATAATATACAGCTCACGGGGAGAATAAATGAAATTCCATAACCGCCATTTCCTGCGCAGTTTGAGCTGCGCGCTGCACGGCTTGGCGCAGGCCGCGCGCTATGAGGCCAATATGCGCATCCATCTAGTCTGCGCCGCGTTGGCAGCCGGCGCCGGCTTGATCTTAAAAATTTTGCCTTACGAATGGCTGATGCTTCTGCTGACCATTACGCTGGTGATCTTTGCCGAGCTGATGAACACCGCGCTGGAGGCCAATGTCGATCTGGTCACCAAAAAGAAAAAACACGAAGCCCGCATCGCCAAAGACGTGGCGGCGGCGGCGGTATTGATCACCGCGTTAAACGCGCTGGTGGTTGGCTTGATTATTTTCGCGCCCAAGATTTTTCCGGGAGTTTAAGCGGTGTATCCAGAATTAGGCCTAATGATCATTCTGCTGGCTATGTCCGCTTTTTTCTCCTGCGCGGAAACCGCGCTGACCGCGCTGTCCAGACACCGGCTCGCTCTCCTGAAAAGACGCAAGGTCAAAGGCTATAAAACCACGGTTTATCTTAAAGAAAATCCGGGCGTTATGCTAGCGACTATTCTTATCGGCAACAATCTGGTCAATATCGGACTGACCGCGCTCGGCACGCTCATTGTCCTAAAACTATTAAGACGCGCCGGGATAGAAAGCGAAATCTGGACTGCATTAATCACTACCGGCGTGGTTACTTTTATCGTGCTGGTCTTTGGCGAGGTCACGCCCAAGACTGTCGGCTTAAACCGCGCGCAAAAATTCGCGCTTCTAGCCAGCCGCATCATCGTGCCGCTGTCCCATCTTTTCAAGCCGCTGGTCTATATATTCAATAAATTTTCCAACATCATCATTCATCTGCTGGGCGGACAGCCGTTAGGCCGGAATGCGCTCATCACCGAGGAAGAACTGCTGTCAATGATTGAGGCCGGACAGGAAACCGGTATTATCGAAAAAGAAGAAAAAGAAATGCTGCACGATGTGATTCGTTTTGGCGATTCTTTTGTCGGCGAAATAATGACACCCCTAGACAATGTGATCGCGGTCGCCGACACGGATACCATCGCCATCCTGCTGAATAAAATCAAGGACACTCTGCCTTCCCGCATCCCGGTTTATGCCGGAGACAGCCACAATATCATCGGTGTGCTGTATCTCAAAGACCTGCTGAAAAAAATCACGGCCACGGCGGAGGATTACAAAAAAATCCAGATCAAATATTTTCAGGACCTGCTGCGCCCGCCTTATATCGTCTACATCGACCAAAAAAGCGCGTATGTAATGCGGCATATGCGTTTTCAGCATATTCATATCGCCATCGTGCAAAATCACGAGAAAAAAACTGTCGGCATCATCACTTTCGAGGATATGCTGGAAGAGATTATCGGCGACATCAAAGACGAATACGACCGGACTTAGATTTATATCTCCTGAGCCGTCCGCAAAGCATACTGGTCTGTCATACCGGCTATATAGTCACAGATGGATATTTCCAGCGGTTGGTCGCTGCTGTGCGTGGAGGAGGCCAGCGCTTTTTCCGGGTGGCGGATAAGGTGCGCAAAAAGTCTGCGCAGGACTGCCGCGGCCTCTTGGTTGTGCGCCGTGATCTGCGGATGCTGATAAAATTTCCGGCACAGGCAGCTCCTTAGCTCGGCCACTTCCGCGCCAAAGTCCCGGCTGAAACCGACCAGCTCCCGGCCTGCGGCATACACAGCGGCCAAGGTTTTAACACCGGACTGCGCCAGCCGGCGTTCCGTCTCCCGTATAATGTCGGCGATCATTGCGCTAATCAACGCGCGGATATTTGAATCTACGAGCGCGCGGGCGGAAATAGCGGGATTGGCCTTTTGATTTTTTTCCGTAAGCACCGCCCAGAGCCTGATCTCCCGGAGATCCGCGGTATCCAGCAGTCCGGCCGCCAGCGCGTCGTCCAAATCGTGGCTGTTGTAAGCCACTTCGTCGGCTAGATTGACTACCTGCGCCTCCAGCGCGGGCGACTGCGTAAATGCCGCGCCGCTCTGGTCATAGGGGCTGCGGTGTTTGATGAGTCCGTCCAGCACTTCGCAGGATAAATTAAGCCCGTCAAATCCCGCATATTTTTTTTCCAGATATTCGACGATTTTCCTACTCTGGCGATTATGCTCAAAACCACCGAAATTTTCCAGCAGCTCGTTCAGGATATTCTCGCCGGTGTGGCCAAAGGGCGTGTGACCTAGATCGTGCGCCAGACCGATAGTCTCGGCCAAATCTTCGTTCAGGGCTAACGTCCGGGCTATGTCGCGGGAGATTTGCACCACTTCCAGCGTGTGGGTCAGCCGGGTGCGGTAATGATCGCCCTGCTGCGTGGTCACAAAAACCTGAGTTTTGTGTTTCAAGCGGCGAAAGGCTTTGCAGTGAATCACCCTGTCCCGGTCGCGCTGAAATTCCGTGCGGTAATCCGGCGGCGGCTCCGGATGCCGGCGTCCCAAAGAATTTTGGCTCCAGACCGCATAGGCCGCCAGAGCGGCTGCTTCTCTGGCTTCCAGCTCCCGTTTGGTAAACATTACTGCGTGCTGCCCATCTCCCGGCCGGTGGTGCGGATTTTTTTTAAGATTTGCAGGACTTTGGCGTTGGCGTCATATTTTTTGGAAATATCCGGCATAGCCACCAGCTCCTCGGACATATCCACGTTGGAGCTTTCATAATAATATTGCCGGACGTGGGGAGTTTCCAGCGGAATAAAAGAATCCATACCCCCGTTAATCTCAAAAAAAGTTCCATTGACCTGCAGCATAGTCGCGCCTTCGGCGATCTCGCCGACCTGTATTTTATCAATGACCGAGTCCTGCTGCACCAACAGCCCTGTGTCTGTCACTTGAAATTTAACCGAGTCCACATCTGTCATACCAAATTGGATTTCGCCGTTCTGCCCCATAACCGGATATTTGCCGGATAACGTGACCAAAATCAGATTGTCATTGATCGTAAACCGCCCGTCGCGCGTAAACATCACGCCGCGCGGCGTCTGCACCATAAAAAAGCCCGGCCCTTCGATGGCCATATGCAGCTGATCTCCAGAATAAATCATCTGTCCGTTGCGGAAATACAGCGGCAACTCTTCAGTATACAGGCTGCCGTCCTCGCCGGCGCGGGTGATGATTTTGGTCGCGCGGTAGCCCGGAGTATTCGCGTTAACCACGTTATTCATCAAAGCGCCGTACTGATCTTCATAGCTGCTCAAAGCCTGCACCGTGCTTTTATTCTGCTGGCTGGCCAGCAGAAATCCAGCGCATAAAAGCAGGCTGCATTGCAATAATTTATTCATTGTCCATTTCCCGCACGCGTTTATAAAGTTTTTCACGCTTGGCCGCCATCTGATCCAGCCGAAAAATAAAAGCCAGCACTTCGGCGATCAAAGCATATAATTCCTGCGGCACCTCTGTGCTCACTTCTAATTTTAGCAGCAGATCCGCCAATCCGGTGTCCTCATAAAAAGGTATCTTGTGGTCCTCAGCGATGCGCAGAATATCTTCGGCAAAATCCCCCCGGCCGGCGGCTAGAATGACCGGCGCGGCGTCTTTTTCCACGTCATAACGCAGAGCGATAGCCGAACGCTGCCCGGACGGCTTGTTATCCAGCTCCAAGAGCGAATGCTTGATTTTCTTGCGGTGTTTGCTTTCTTTTTCTTCTAGTTCTTTTTTGCCGGCCACGGTCACACCTCGGTCTGCACTCTGGTTAAATCATTCAAATCCAGAGCCGGAATCAAAAATTTCTTTACGTCCAAATTACGTTTTATCACCCGCACAGATTTGGTCTTGTAATTGTAGGTTTCCATTTTTTTGCGCAGTTCATCCACATTGGCGCTGATGAGTTTACGGATATTTTCGTCATTAGTGTTAAACCGAAAATCCAAACTATCTTCTTCCACTTCGACCTCGGCGGATATTTCGCCCAAAGCTTCTGTCTCGGTTTTCAAAACCAGCTTGGTGCGGCGCGGATTGACAGAACGGTGTTTATTTTTCTTGTCTTTTTCGAGAAGCAGCTCGATAGTCTGGGGCGGAGCGGCCATACTATTGGGTATCTGCCAGTAAGCAAATTTTTCGCTCAACGCCGGGTCTTCGCGGCCGTCCGGGCGGGACAAAATCGCCTGCACGATCAGGTTTTGGGAAACATCTCTGGCGGCTTTGGCCAGACTGCCCAGCGCGGAGAGCAGGTTGTTTTTTTCCGGCGCGGCCTCCGCTACCTGTTTGGACACGCCGCTGATGAGCGCCCGCACCGCGCGCATATTAGTCAAAACCTCCGCATTGCTGAAAAAGCCCTGCCCTTTCTGGATTTTGTCGCGGAACTCTTTGGGCAGCATAGCCACAAATCCCTCCAGCGAGGTCAGCATCGCCGAGAGCTGATTGACCAGCGCGGAAGACAAGGCGCCGCCGGCAGAACTTAGAGCCGCGCGCGCTCCGGCGGAAGCCTGCAGCATATTCAACATTTGCTTGCTTAATTCTGGATTATTCTCCAAAAATTCCGCCAGACTCTGCGCGCCGGCGCGGGAGTTGAGGTCTTTGGTGATCATCAGGATTGCCGCTTTCTCCGTGGAGGGCGTTTTGGGCAGGCCTTTGAGCAGAGCTTCCAGCGCGTCAAAATTTTCTCTAGAAAGTTCCAGTCCATAGGTCAGCATTTTGGTCGCCAGCGAGCGGTTTTCGGAACTAGGACGCACGCCTAAAAGCAAAAGCTGATTAACCACATCGCGCGGCGTCATCCGTCTGGCTATGGTTGGAAAAGGTTTTTGGGCAACCTGCTGTTCCTGCGCCGCCTGATCGGCAGCGCGCTGCACCCGCTGCGAACCTTTTATCCCGCCGGTCTGCGCCACATCGCCGGAACGGTTGACCTGATTGCGGTTGGCCACATTATTGTTGACATTTTTATTGTAGCCGCTGACTTCGGACACAGGCTCCCCCTATGGCCTACTATATCATAACGGAGAGGCTTATTAAACGGGAGAACAGATAATTTTAAGAGGCAATTTTTTGTAAATTATATACCAGACAAACTTCCTGACAGTCATCGCGCCGGGGGCAGAACTGGCATTCCTCCAGTATTTTCTGCGGCAATAATTCCTTGACCGAGAGCTGAAATTTATTTTTAAGAAAAAGCTCCGGCACATAAGTCAGCGTAAAAACTTTGGGCACACCCAGACTTTTGGCCTCGGCCAGACAGCGCTTGATGAGCTTGGTGGCGATACCCTGTCCGGTGTATTCCCGCGCCACGGCCAGAGATTTTATTTCCGAGAGCCGATCGGTGTATAAATGTAGAGCCGCGCAGCCAAGCACCGTCCTAGCGGCGGCTGCCACGGAAAAATCGCGCAGATTTTGAATAACCGCGTCTTCAGCGCGTCTTAACATCAAGCCTTCCGCCGCATAGCCGTTGATGAGATTTAAGATCGCGTCCACATCTTTGATTGTAGCCCGGCGGATGATCGTTTTGGCCATAAATTAAGGTATAGTATACTACAAGCAGAAAATGAATAATATTTTATCTTTTCAAAAAAATCTGGTTTACCGCCGCTGGGTGTCCTCCAAGCCCCGCTATATTTTGCTGGCCATACACGGCATCGGCGCGCATTCTGAACGCTGGCGTTTTTTGGGTGAATATCTGCTCAAGCACAATATCAGCACTTACGCGCTGGAACTGCGCGGCTGCGGCGATAACCGTCTGCCCTGTCCGGTGTATTCTTTCAGGCAGTATAGACAGGATATCACCGCCTGTTTGCGGCTCCTGCATAAGAATCATTCTAAAACAAGAATAATTCTAGTCGGTGAAAGTATGGGCGGATTGATCGCTTTTGACTACGCCATACGGCATTCCGGTTGTGACGGACTGATTTGTATATCGCCGGCGTTTCAGAGTTTATTAAAATTCCGCTGGCCGGAGTATATGTTATTCCCCTTATTGTTTATCTTCCCGCGCTTAAAGCTCCGATTACATTTTTCGGCTGACGGGTGCACGCAGGATAAAAAAGTGCGGAAACAGCTGAAAAATGATCCGCGTGAGATACGCGCGGCATCCGGCGGCCTGTTGCTGGCGATATTGTTCAGCCAGTGCGGCTGTGCGCGTCTAGCGGCCAGACTAAAAATACCAGTCTTATTCCAGCTGGCCGGACAGGATTCTCTGGTTGCCACGCCTAAATCTAGGCAAATTTTCCAGCGCCTGAGAACGCCTAAAAAAATGCTAATATATCCGCAGGCCAGACACGCGCTATCCATCGAAAAAAACCGCGGACAGGTGTTCAATGACCTGCGCGTCTGGCTGGAGAAATTAAAATGAAATGCATATTGGCTATTGATCAAGGCACTACCAGCAGTCGCGCAATACTTTACGACAGATCCGGCGCACAGCTCGCCGCAGCCTATGAAGAGTTTCCGCAGTATTTTCCCAAACCCGGCTGGGTGGAGCACGATCCAGAGGAAATCTGGCAAAGCGTTAGACACTGCATCCAAAAAGTTCTGCAGGCTAGGCCGCGGGCACGAATACTGGCTATCGGCATCACCAATCAAAGAGAGACTACCGTGCTCTGGGATAAATTTACCGGCGTGCCGCTGTATAACGCCATAGTCTGGCAGTGTAGACGCACGGCGGATCGCTGCGCGTCCCTGCAAAGAAACAAAAGCCTGCGTCATTACTTGAGCGCCCATACCGGTCTGACCATCGACCCGTATTTCTCCGCAACCAAATTGGAATGGCTGCTCAAAAATGTGCCCGGCGCGTATTACAAAGCGTTGAAAGGAGAGCTGCTTTTCGGCACGACGGACAGCTGGGTGCTCTGGAATCTGACCGGCGGCAAAACCCACGCCACGGACTATACCAACGCTTCGCGCACAATGTTATTTAATATCAACACTCTGCGCTGGGATAAAAAACTTTTGCGCGTATTTAATATTCCCGAGCAGATACTGCCGCAGGTAAAAAACTCCAGCGGTTTATTCGGCCATACCACTAGGATTGGCCGGCTGCCGGAAAATATTCCAATACACGGCATAGCCGGCGACCAACAAGCTTCGCTTTTCGGGCAGACCTGTTTTGAGCCGGGCACGCTCAAAAACACTTACGGCACCGGCGGCTTTACGCTGCTTAACACCGGGCGCAAAAAAATCACCTCGCGCAGCGGTTTGCTTACCACATTGTGCTGCGACGCGCTGGGCCGTCCGGTATATGCTTTGGAAGGTTCGGTATTCAGCGCAGGCGCGTCGGTACAGTGGCTGCGTGACGGCTTAAAAATCCTAAACAGCGCGCCGGAATCAGAGAAACTCGCAGCTAGTTTGAACACTAATGAAGGAGTGTATTTTGTGCCAGCGCTGACAGGACTGGGCGCACCGCATTGGCAGAGCGAAGCTAGAGGCGTGATCTGCGGCCTGACCCGCGGCACCACCCGCGCTCATTTGATGCGCGCCGCCCTAGAAGCGATGGCTTATCAGACCAGAGATGTTTTAAGCGCTATGCAAAAAGACAGCGGCTTAAAAATCAGCGAGCTAAAAGCCGATGGCGGAGCGGCGGCCAATAATTTTTTGTGTCAGTTTCAGGCGGATATTCTAGGTTTAAGCGTGGTGCGGCCCACGGTCATCGAGACCACTAGTCTGGGCGCTGCCTATCTGGCTGGTCTGGCGGTTGGTTATTGGAAAAGCGCGGAAGAAATCCGCAGCTGCTGGGCAATAGACAAAATCTTTAGCCGGACAATGTCCGCAAGGCAGGCCGGATTGTTTTATGCCGGCTGGCAGAAAGCGGTGCAAAGAACCGTACTCTAAAAATATTGTCAATATTTTAATTTACTGTTAGACTTTACGGCTGTTGTTGTAGTTATTCAAACAGGAATAAACACTGACAGAGACACCGGGGGGAATAGAAGCTATGTCTGTTATCGCAATTATCAATCAAAAAGGCGGCTGCGGCAAAACTACCACGACTATCAATTAAGCCGCGGCGCTGGCGCAAAAAAACCAGAAAGTTCTGATCATTGATTTTGACCCGCAGGGACACAGTTCGCTGGGATTGGGCATCAACGAGCAAAAATTAACTTACACCATTCAGGACGTGCTGTTAGACGGCGTGCCGGCTGAAACAGCTACTATCCACCTCAAAGAAAATCTCGATCTGCTCCCCTCCAATATCACGCTAGCCTCGCTGGAGCAAAAACTGGCCGGCGCAGACAGACGGGAATATTATCTGCGCGGACTGCTGGAGCAGCTCCAGAAAATTTACCGGACTATTCTCATCGACTGCCCGCCGCAGCTGGGACTGCTCAGCGTTAACGCTCTGCTGGCCGCGGACAAAGTGATCGTGCCGGTCGAACCCAGCCGTTTCGGACTTGACGGCCTGCAAAAACTCACTGAAACCATCCAGACGCTTTGCAAAAAAGTCAGCCACCGGTTGGAGCTAAAATATCTAATCTCGCTGTACGATCTAGACTCGGATTTTTCCGCGACTTTTTACAAGCGTTTTAAGCGTGATTACGGCGGCGCGCTATTCAACACCAAAATACACCGCTCCAGCGTCATCCGCGAAGCCACGCACGCCGGACAGGCGGTGGTGGATTTTGATTCGCAGTCTATTTCTTATCTGGATTTTCTCGCGCTGGCTAATGAAGCGCTGCTCTGGCAGAACAAAGAGCTGGTTGAACAGCTCATCAACAAGCCAACCGCCGCGCCGCAGAACACCCCGTTAGGCGTTTGCTTTACTTTGCAGGACAAAATGGCGGTAGAGGTAAACATTTCCGGAGATTTCAACAACTGGACGCCGGAAACCACGCCGCTTATCAAGCTGGAGCAAAAAGGGGTCTGGTATACATTTTTGCCGCTCAATAAAGGCAAATACAATTATCAATACGTCATTGACGGCAAATACCAGACCGACCCGGCCAACCCAGAAATGGAGATCTCCCCGTTCGGCGTGAAGCAGTCGGTGGTGGAGGTAGGCTAGATCCTGCCGGCATCCCTGCTGATACTGCGCATTTTTGCGCTTAGCGGTGTACTTTAACTTGTAACTGCATTTAGATAGCCGCACGAATAGTCTATTAAACGTACATTGTTATGTTAGCAGAGCCGACGAACTCAAAGTACAAATTAAATCTGAAAAAGGCCTATATATTAACCTTATAATATACCGCCAAGCGGCCACGAGAGGTTATTTATCGAAGGCGTCAACTTGATACAGTAGCTCGCATATATAATATTGGTGGTTTGGGTGGCTGTGGCTCAGCGCCGTCCTTGCGCGGCCTGCCGCCCAATCTGCCATTCAGTTTTTCACCAAAAATCCCTCTTAGCCATTTAGCTTTCCCTAATTTTTGCCAAATTGTATAAAGCGGCTCGGATAATCGCACCCAAACAATATGGGTCTGGCGTTCCGCTTCCGGTTTCTTTTTGCGGCCAGCTCCCTTACGCGCTCCACCACTTCCGGCGTTGGCACGTTTGCCACCCCATCCATTTGCCATTTTTTATCTCCTTTAATTATTTTTTATATATAATGGAATTAGCGTGATGTCTATTTCTTTCCCACTATCTACAACAGTAGAAATTTATATAGTCTATTAAACGCCTATAGATATAAAAGCTGAATTAGAATCTACAACAGTAGAAATTTATATAGTCTATTAAACTATTTCAATTATATCGACAATTCATATGCATCTACAACAGTAGAAATTTATATAGTCTATTAAACTTTCATCGTCAGTAATTTCCGCAACTTATCTACAACAGTAGAAATTTATATAGTCTATTAAACACAAAAACAGCAG
>JAITIS010000082.1 GCA_031279305.1 Candidatus Margulisiibacteriota bacterium
TTTCGACTGGACTAGGGTTTGTTTCTCCTGCGCTGCCTAGAGATATGCCAGTCTTAGCCGGTGAAGTATCTCCCTCCCATAACCCATCAGCGCAACTAGCGCTGCCGACCCTTCTGCCGTCGTGAATTCTGCCCCGGAGCATCTTGCCGCCGTGGACGTGGCCACCGTCTGTGACGCCGTGCGTGTGGCTGGGCAGATTTTCCGCGGATAGAGACACGGGTTTATTATTATTTCCGCCAGTACTGCCGGCAGCGGAACTGCCCATAATAAATTTCTCGCGCAAGTCAGGAGTGTTATTTTCTCCGTCGCAGATATACCAGTCGGGCAGAATAGTGTTATTTATCGATGCCCCGATCACAACATCGTCATCATCCTTGGCCGGCGTTACCGTTCCATCGATGGCCAATATTGCTCCTGCCGGAAAAAAAGTAAGCCCTAAAATATCGCTGGCCAGTATCTTGCTCTTTTGCGCTACAGTCATTTTCAAGCTCTCCTTTGCGGGCGAGGCATAAATTTCTACCCCTGCTTCCCGGCTAGTCTCTATTTCCTCAAAACTATCCTAAAACACCCAAGCCATACAATATATTATGTTTATGTTTATGTTCGTAATTACGAACTAGTATACCAAAAGAATAGCCTAATATGCAAATATATGTTCGTTATAACGAACTTAAAAAATATGAGCATCCAGCGCAAGGCCATAGTTTTGTTGGCTAAAAGGATTAAACGGCTGAGAGTGAGACAAGGCATAACCTTGGAAAAATTGGCTTATGAAAATGACCTGAGCAAAGGTAATTTATCTGACATTGAAAATGCCAAGCGCAGCCCTAGTCTATCCTCTTTATTAAAAATTGCCAGAGGACTGGATTGCCGGGTCAAAGACTTGTTTGATTTTTAGGCCATCCAGCTGCGGCCGCCGCCGATGAGCGCGTCGACCCGCTGCTTAAATTCCGGGGCGGGCGTGATCCACAGATCGGCGTCGAGACTGATGTCAGCGTTTAAGGTGTGCAGAACGACTGGCGTGCCGCCGCGGAATAATTTGATGACATTTTTCAGCTCTTCCAGCGTGTTTTTATCCTCGACTGCTTCCAGATCTATATAAAAAGCCTGCTTTTGCTCGGCGATGTCCAGCGGCTGTACCTCCGACACGACAATCTGGTGCTCGTCGCGGCTGGCGCCGGTTTTGCCGGAAATAAGCGCGATAATGTCATTGTTAAAATTTTCCTGACATTTCTCAAAATCCCGCGGAAAACAGACCAGCGGAATATTGCCTTCCAGATCTTCCAGCTCGGCGACGGCCATATATTTATTGGTGCGGGTGAGTATTTTGCGGACTTTTTTGAGGATGCCCACTATTTTAACCTCGTTGTCCAGCGGTTTTTCACGGATCTCGGTCGTGGTTGTTTCGCTCAAATTTTTAAGCTCCCCTAGATGTTTGAGCGGATGATCGGAGACAAAAATGCCCAGCGTTTCTTTTTCCATACGCAGTTTTTCAGCCGGCAGATACTCCGGCGTTTCCGGCCAGACATCCGCGCCGGTTTTTAACAGATCAAAACTTAAACTGCCGAAAAGCGCTTCTTGGCCGCTGGCCATTTCTTTTTTCTGGCGCGCCACTTTTTCGACAATGGCGGCGTAGCCTTCAAAAATCGCCCGCCGTTTGCCGAAGCTGTCCAGCGCGCCGGCGTAAATAAGCGCCTCGATGGATTTTTTATTCAAAATCTTGGTGTCCAGTCTGGCGCACATATCTGTAAAAGAAACAAACACGCCGCCTGCCGCGCGCGTCTGGACGATGGCTTCTGCCGCGCTCTCGCCGAAATTTTTGACAGCCTTGAGGCCGAAGCGCACCGCGCCGTTGATCGGCGTGAAATCATTGTCGGATTCATTGACGGACGGCGGCAGCACGCTAATGCCGATGCGGCTGCATTCATTGATGTATTCGATCGTCTTATCCTCGTCGCCGCCCACGGAGCTGAGCAGCGCCGCCATAAACTCCAGCGGATAGTTGGCCTTGAGCCAGGCGGTGCGGTAGGAGATCACCGCGTAGGCCGCGGCGTGCGACTTGTTGAAGCCGTACTCCGCGAACTGGGCGCAGAGATCGTAAATATTTTCCGCGGCTTTTTTCTGGAAATTTTTGGCGACCGCGCCCCGCACAAAATCCTCGCGCATTTTCTGCATAATGTCTTTTTTCTTTTTGCCCATCGCTTTGCGCAGGGTGTCAGCCTGACTCATCGTGAAGCCGCCGATAACCGTGGCAATCTGCATCACCTGCTCCTGATAAACAATCAGGCCATAAGTGTCGCTCAGATACGGCTCCAGCTCGGCGAAATCGTATTGTATTTTTTCTTTGCCGTGCTTGCGCCGGATAAAAGAATCCACCATTCCAGAGTTTAAGGGGCCGGGGCGGTACAGCGCCAGCACAGCGATGATGTCCTCAAAACGAGTGGGCTGGATGCGTTTGATCATCGCGCGCATCCCTTTGGACTCGCACTGAAATATGCCGGAAGTCTCGCCCAGCCGGAAAAGCTCAAAAGTTTTGTGGTCGTCCTGCGGTATTTTTTCTAGATCCGGACGGGCGCCGTGGTTTTTTTGGATAAAATCCAGACAGTCGTTGATCATCGTCAGGTTGCGCAGGCCCAAGAAATCCATTTTGAGCAGCCCCATTTCCTCAATCTCGGTCATCGTAAACTGGGTTAAGATATTGCCGTCGGTGTTTAACAAGGGGATGATCTCGATCAGCGGCACTGCGGAGATCACCACGCCGGCCGCGTGCATTCCGGTGTTGCGCGACAAGCCTTCCAGTTTCATCGCCCGGCTTAAATGTTCGCGGATATGCGGATTGTTTTCATAGGCGGCTTTGAGCTCCGGGTTTTCCGCCAGCGCTTTGGCGAGCGTCATATCCGGGGCGACCGGGATCATTTTGGCCAGCCGGTCTACTTCCTGCAGGGGTATGTTCATTACCCGCCCCACATCGCGCACCACGCCGCGCGCCGCCATCGTGCCAAAGGTGACGATCTGGGCGACATTGCCCGCGCCGTATTTTTGGCGCACGTAGTCGATGACCTCGCCGCGCCGGCGGATGCAAAAATCAATGTCAATGTCCGGCATAGAAATGCGCTCCGGATTTAAGAAGCGCTCAAACAGCAGATTGTATTTAAGCGGGTCTAGCGTGGTGATGTCCAGCGCGTAGGACACGATCGAGCCGGCCGCCGAGCCGCGGCCGGGACCGACGGCTATGTCATTTTGTTTGGCCCAGCGGATAAAATCCGACACGATGAGAAAATAACCGCAAAAACCGGTTTTGGCGATGACGCCCAGCTCGTATTCGTAGCGTTCTTTTATGGCCGCGGAGATATTTTCGCCGTAGCGTTTTTTGATGCCTTGTTCGACTAACTCCCGCAGGCAACTCTCTTCCGTCTGTCCCTTCGGCACAGGAAACTCCGGCACATAATTTCTTTTCTTAAATAATTTGGCCACATCGGCATAGTCGATTTTCTCCGCGATCCGCAGGGTGTTTTCCAGATATTCTGGATTGTCAGGGAAAACCGCGCGCATTTCCTCCAGATTTTTGTAATACACCTGATCGGATAGAAATTTTAAGCGGTTGGTGTCGGACAGCGTTTTATTCTGGGCGACGCACATCAGCGTGTCCTGCACCTGCGCCTCGTCGGAATTGGTGTAATGGCTGTCATTGGTTGCGGCGATGGGGATGTTTAATTCCGCGGCGAGGCGGCGCAGCCCTTCCAGCGCTTTTTTCTGCTCCGGCAGGCCGTGATCCTGCACTTCTATATAATAATCCGCGCCGAAAAGGTTTTGAAATTTCTGCGCCAGCTCTTTGGCCTCCGGATAGCGGTTTTCTAAGATCAGCTCCGGCACCTGCCCGGCCACGCAGGCCGAGAGGCAGATAAGGCCGTCGCGGTGTTTTTCTAACAGCTCCCAATCTATGCGCGGCCGGTTGTAAAATCCCTCGATGCTGGCTAACGACACCATCCGGATAAGATTTTTGTAACCGGTCTGGTTTTTGACCAGCAGGATCAGGTGGTAATTGGCCATATCCTGCTTGCCTTCTTTTTTGTGGCGGCTGCGCGGCGCGCAGTAAACTTCACAGCCGAGGATCGGATTCACTGCGCCTTTGGTCGCGGCGCACTCTTTGTAAAAAGCATAGACGCCGTGCATCATGCCGTGATCAGTGATAGCCGCCGCCGGGAAACCGTATTCTCTGGCTTTGTTCACGATGTCTTTGACCTTCGAAGCGCCGTCGAGCAGAGAGTATTCGGTATGGGTATGCAGATGCACAAATGACATAAAAATCCTTGTTTTAAGCCCGGAAGGCGTCTTTAATTAACACTATTTTCGGAGCGGCTTGTTTTTGACGGGTGATTAACACCGCGTCAAAACGCACATAGCTGTCCGTTATCCTGCGCTCCTGCAGATAATGCTCCGCGGCGCGTATAATGCGCCTCTGCTTAGCTGGCGGCACCGCTTCCCGCAGATTGCGCAAGGAATTTACTTTATAATATTTTACCTCGATAAAAGCAAGGACTTTTTTGTCACGGGCGATAATATCAATCTCGCCGGGCCGGCGGGTATAGTTTTTAGCCAATAGCTCATAACCCTGTGAGATAAGATATTCCGCGGCGATTTGTTCTCCGGAAAACCCCAGCGCGCGCAATTTTATTTACCCCGCTCGCTGTTCGGCGCAAATCCCCATTTCTTGTTTTTCTCTTTTTCTTCCTCGTAAGTTAGGCGCTTGTTGATAATCTCGTCGTTTTTTAGAAGCGGGCGGATAGCCTCAAAAACAGTGTGAAAGCGCGGGTCATATTTTCGCTCCATATCTTCTATTTTCTTTTGCGGATCCTTATGTGCAAACATTAACTCGCGTAGTTTGATAAACACGCGCATAATTTGAATATTTGCCTGCATCGCTTGTTCGCTGTGCAAAACGCTGGACAGCATTGCTATTCCGGGTTCGGTGAAAACCAGCGGCAGGCACTGCCGGCCGCCGCGGGCGCCGGACTTTTTTGAGGTCACAATTTGTGACCTCAAAACTGCAAATTCTTTTTTGCTTAGTTTGAACATAAAGTCCTGCGGAAAGCGAGAGAAATTGCGTTTTGCAGCTTGATTGAATGCTTTGGTGGACGCGCGGTACAGCACGGCCAAGTCGCTGTCTAACATTACTTTTTTACCCCGCATTAAAAGTATTTTATTCTCAATAATCTCCGGCGCTATACTTAGCGCTTTTTTCTTTTTCATAAAACACTCCTTAATCTATGGTAAAAATTTTATGCCAACTAAAAATATGAATAAGCAAGGGAAATGCCAAACAAAACCCGGCATCTTTTAGTTTTATGCCACTAGAATGTGAAACTTATATGCCCAGATCGGATTTTTTGAATAATGTCCGCAGCTGAAAACCTGCTTTAGCGATATTCTCCGCGGCGCCTTCCTCGCGGTCGATGACGCCGATGATTTCCACGATGCTCACGCCGTAGTCGCGCAGTCTCTCCGCCGCGGACAGCGCGGCGCCGGCGGTGGTGAGTATGTCCTCGATGAGCACCACTTTTTCGCCTTTGTTCAGCTCGCCCTCGAAAACTTTGTCCGTGCCGTAGCCTTTGGCGGCCTTGCGCACCAGCACAAAGGGTTTGTTTACCTCGCAGGCCAGCACGCTAGTGACAGCCACCGCGCCCAGCTCCGGGCCGGCCAGCCGGTCAAAACTCTCCAGCGGCGGCAGAATTTTAGCCAGCTCAACGGCAAGCGGCTTGAGAATAACCGGCTTCGTGCCAAAAAGATATTTGTCTACGTAATATTTGCTGTGCCTGCCGGAGCGCAGGATAAAATCGCCCTCCAGAAAAGCCGCGGCTTTAATTTTTTTGGCGAGTTCTGCTTTGTCCATTACTTTTTCGGCGCGTCTTTTTTAGCGTCGGCCGCGGGAGTTTTCGCCTCGGCTTTGGGCGCCTCGCCCGGTTTGGCCTCGGCCTCGCCTTCCGCTTTCTGGGCGGTCGCCGGCACTTCCGCGGTCGCGGCAGCCGGAGCGGCCTCCTCGACTTTCAGCTCGCGCGGCACTTCGGCGTGGACTATTTCCTGTCCGGCCGGCAGCTCGATCGTGATGTTAGGCAGTTTTAAGTCGCCGATGCGCACCGCGTCGTGCGGATTTTCCAGCCGGGAAATATCAACCTCGATGACCGCCGGGATTTCCAGAGGCAGGCATCTGATCGGCAGTTCGTGCACAGCCTGCGCCAGCACAAGCCCCAGTTTGACCGCCGGACACTCACCCGCGAGCTTGACCGGCACTTTTACCGAGA
>JAITIS010000100.1 GCA_031279305.1 Candidatus Margulisiibacteriota bacterium
TAATAATTCTGCGCTTTTCCGGCTCGTTCAAAATAACCGCCAGCAAAATATTCGCATCCACAACGATTTCCATAGATACTATTGTACAATGTACAATAGTATCTGTCAATTCAATAAAACATAGTCAATCAATCCCCGGCTGCGGCGGCGCAGTTCGGCGCGGAGCAAAGCATGCTCCGGCTGGGACAGACGCGCGTCCTGCTCGATCAACGCAAAGGCGGCGGCGCGCGCGGTCTGCAGGAGAGCCTCGTCTTTGGCCAAGTCGGCTAGAAGCAGGTCGGGAAAACCAGACTGCGCCACACCGGCAAAATCACCCGGACCACGTATGGATAAATCAATCTCCGCCAATTTAAAACCGTCCGTCGTTTCGACCATGGCGTTAATCCTTTTCCTACTGTCCGCAGATTTAAGCTCGGCAATTAAGAAACAAAACGCTTCCTGCCGTCCGCGCCCCACCCGGCCGCGGAGCTGATGCAGCTGCGCCAGACCGAAACGCTCGGCGTTTTCGATAATCATGACCGTCGCGTTGGGCACGTCGACGCCAACTTCAATCACCGTCGTCGAGACTAAAACCTGCAGCTCTTTTTCCCGGAACCGGCGCATGATTTCCGCTTTTTCCGCGCTTTTCAGGCGGCCATGCAAAAGCCCGATCCGGTATTCGGGAAAAAATTTCACTAACCGCGCGCAAGAGTCGACCGCGGCCTGCAAGTCTATTTTTTCCGATTCCTCGACCAGCGGGTAAACAATATAAGCCTGCTCGCCCTGCCGCAAACGCTGGCGCAAAAACTCCAGCACGCGCTGGCGGTCGCGCGGCGCCACGTGATAAGTTTTGACCGGCGCGCGTCCTGGCGGCATTTCAGTGATGATCGAGCGGTCTAAGTCGCCGTAAATAGTCAAAGCCAGACTGCGCGGTATCGGCGTGGCGGTCATGACCAGCAAATCGATATTTTCCGCGCTCTTGGTTTTTAACAACTGCCGCTGGACCACGCCGAAGCGGTGCTGTTCGTCGATAATGACGAAGCCCAGTTTTTGAAAAGTAACTTTTTCCTGAATGACCGCTTGCGTGCCGATGATGATCTGACATTCTCCGGATGCCAGCTGCCGGTAAATTTCTTTTTTCTCGGAGGGCGTGTGTTTGCCGAGCAACGCGCCGACCTTGACGCCGAGCGCGGCCAGACGCGCGGCAATCTTGGCAAAATGCTGTTCGGCCAGCACTTCCGTCGGCGCCATGAGCGCGGCTTGATAGCCGGACTGCACGGCGCAAAGCAATGCGGCAATCGCCACATCGGTTTTGCCGGAGCCGACATCGCCCTGCACCAGACGGTTCATGGGCTGAGGCGCGGCCATGTCGCGTAACACTTCGTCGATAACGCGTTTTTGCGCGGCGGTCAGCTGATAGGGCAGACTCCGGTAATAAGTCTCCAGCAGCGCGCCCTGCGGCTGAAAACGAATGCCGTTCAACTCTGTCTTGGCGCGGGCATAACGCAAGGCCGCGCCTAACTCCACGTAAAAAAACTCATCAAAGACCAAACGCCGGCGCGCCTGCCGCCAGGCCTCGCGTTTAACGGGGAAATGCAGTTCGCGCACGGCCGCCGGCAAAGCGGGCAGCGCGTATTTAGTTTTCAAGTCCGGCGGCAAGGGATCGGTCAAAAGCGGCAAATATTCCAAAGCCAGCCGGACCGTCTGCCGGAGTTTTTTTTGGGTCAAACCCTCGGTCAGCGCGTAAAACGGCGTGATGCCAGCGCGGTAAGCCGGCGTGATGATTTCGTAATCGTCGGTCTCGACCTGCCAGCGCCGGCTGTAATTATTGTAAACAACTTTGCCGGACACTAAAACTTCTACGCCTGCGGTCAAAGTCTTGGCCAGAAATTTTTGATTGAACCAAACGGCGCTGAAAATCCCGTCGCTGTCCCGTATTTCCGCCTGTAAAACATAAAAACGCGGACGCGGCTGCCTTAGCTCTACCCGCGCAATCTTGCCGCGCAAAAGAATATGCTGTCCCGCGCAAGCGGACAATTCGCCGGAACGCTGGATTTTACTGCGGTCGACGTAACCGCGCGGGAAATAATAAAGCAGGTCACCCACTTTAGCCAGGCCAAGTTTTTGAAATTTTTTAGCCAGCGCCGGACCGACGCCTTTTAAATACTGAATATCCGTGTCGAGATCGGTCATTGCTGTAATTGTAACAAGCGCGGAGAAATTAAGTAACCGGATATTTGCCGCTAAAAAAATGAAGCGGACATTCCAACGAATTTTTTCGCCAAATTATCCGCTTCAGTAAAAACAATTACTTGTAATCCGCAGGATTTGAGTTGTAACTGCCGCTGTATTTATTGCCGCTCTTGGCAGATGTGGAAACCTGCTCGGCGGTGCCGCCGCAGCCAGCCAGCATTACTGTCACAGTCAGAGACAAAGCCGCAATTGCCAGTAATTTTCTCATTTTAAGATCACTTCCTTTCGCAAGTATTTCTAATAATACTATTAATAATATTGACGATTATACATGATTGGCGCGGACCGTGCAATCTGTCAAAACACAGTTTACGCATTTGGGGCCGATGGGGCGGCAAATAGTCTGGCCAAAAGCCACGAGGATTTTATTAATTGCTGACCATTTGTTTTCGGGAAAAATTTTCCGTAAAGCAAATTCTGTCTCTTCCGGTGTTTTAGTCCGCGCCCAGTCCAGACGATTGCTGATGCGGTGCACATGCGTGTCCACGCAAACCGCCGGCTGGTCAAACCCGAGCGCCAGCACCAAATTGGCGGTCTTGCGGCCAACGCCCGGAAAAGACAGCAAAGCATCAAAATCAGCCGGCACCTGGCCGTTATATTTTTTCAGCAAAATACTACAAATCCGCAATATTTGTCCGGCCTTGGTATGATAAAAACCAACCGGATAAATAAGTTTTTCCAACTGCCCTTTATTTAATTTTAAGATTTTTCGCGGAGTGTCAGCCGCGGCATACAAACGCCTGCTGGCCTGCGCCGTGGTCTGGTCTTTGGTGCGCAGAGAAAGTATTGTGCTGATTAAAATCTTGAACGGGTTTTCGGTCTCCACGGCCAGCAAATCCAAAACAGCCGCCGGCCATTTGGGATATTCTTTCTCGAGCAATTCTAATTCCCCGACCGCCTGCTTATCTGTTTTCATTTCAACCTCTTAATTTTATTATGGAGGGTTGAGTTCGAGGCAAACGCGCTCCAGCAAAATATTCAAGCCATTAATTTCGTCTTTGTCTCAATGCTTCGTATATAAGTACAGCCGCGGAAACCGAAGCGTTGAGCGAGTCGACCGCGCCGGACATAGGGATAAGAACGCTGTTCGCGGCATTTTGCGTCCAAATCTCCGACACTCCGTCAGCTTCACTGCCTATCACTATAGCGGCAAATCCGGTGAAGTCACAATCAAAATGTATTCTCTCGGCATAGGGAGAAGCAATTATAATCTTGATTTTATGTGAATTTAACCAATTTATTGCCTCATTTGCGGGAATACAAAACACCGGCAGAGAGAAAATCGCTCCCAGGCTGGCGCGAATAAGATTGGGATTATAGAGGTCACCCGCTTCAGCACAGAGCAGGACAGCATCGACACCGGCGGCTTCGGCAGTGCGGAGAATTGCGCCGATATTGCCGGGTTTTTCCAATTTATCTAAAACAACAATCAACGGATGAGGCGGCAATTTAAAAGCATTTAGGTTTCGTTCCGGCATTTTGGCTACGGCGACAAAACCCTCTGTTTCGCCGCGATAGGAAATTCGCTCTAAGACTTTGCCGGAAACTTCTATTTTTTCGCCAATTTTTCCGCCTAAATTCACAGAAAAACTATATTTTTGAGGAGTGTATAAGAATTTTATAATCTCGACACCATGCCGCGCGGCGCTGCTCAATTCACGCTGTCCTTCGATAAGAAAAAGGCCAGTTTCGACGCGTCTCCGCTTGTCATACAGGCGCAAAACTTCCTTGACCAATGGATTAGCAGGGCTTGTTAGTTTTTTGTTACCCGCGGACACAGTGAAAACCGTTGTCGACATGAATGACTTCGCCAGTAATGGATTTGGAGAGGTCACTGCCGAGAAAAACAGCCGTGCCGGCCACATCCGCCGGAGTCAGCTCGCTTTTGAGCGGCATGAAATCCTGCGCTTTTTGCTGCAGGCCGGAAAAATTTTTAATGCCGCGCGCCGCCAGAGTTTTGATCGGGCCGGCGGAAATGCCGTTGACGCGGATTTTTTTAGACCCGAGGGATTGCGCCAAATATTTGCCGGAAATTTCCAGAGCGGCTTTGGTCACGCCGGCCAGACCGTAAGTGGAGATGGCATATTCGCCGCCAATATAAGTCAGATATATCACACTGCCGCCGCCCGCTGCCTCGAAAGCCGGCAGCAAAGCGTTGGTCACGGCAATCAGGCTGTAGGAACTAATATCATTGGCCAGAGCAAAACCCGGACGGCTGACTTTGCAAAACTCGCCGTGCAAATCTTCTTTGGGCACGAAAGCCAGCGAATGCACAAAAATATCGAGCCGGCCATAAGTGGAGAGAACTTCCTGCCCTACTCTGGCAATGTCCGCGTCTTTGGTCACATCAAGCTCGGTAAGCAGTTGCGGATTGAATGGCTTGACTAGATCGCCCATTTTTTCTTTGAGACGCTCGTTTTGATAAGTAAAGGCGACTTCCGCGCCGTGAGCGCGCAAAGCCTGAGCGATGCCCCAGGCAATGCTGTAATCATTGGCCACGCCGGTAACCAGAGCTGTTTTACCTTCTAACAATTTCACTTCGCAGACCTCCTAGATTTTATATCTTTCGCCTTTCGCCTCTTGCCCCGCGCGCTTATTTTTCACTTAACGCAATACGCGCTCAAACAGGCAAAAAAGCAGAAACTAGAGATTACTTAATTTTTCTAAAATCGTCAATGCATGGAAAACTGTGGCTGCGTTACCTAAATTTACAGTAAATTGACATGGCGCCGCAAATTGGCTATAATGTATTTAACAGTCTTGGTGGTGCGGCAGAAGAATTAGCGTGTCTGCGGCAGTAATTTTGGGCA
>JAITIS010000103.1 GCA_031279305.1 Candidatus Margulisiibacteriota bacterium
CTATTGCTGACAAAATCGATAAGTTATAATATGTCCGTATGGCGGACGATAGTTTAATTAGCGACCTGCTGGTGCTAGGATTTTTCGACAAGGATAAAAAGTCGCCAGATAAACCATTATCCGAAAAAGAAATTATCAAAAGAAAATTTGCCGTAAAAATAAATCGTGTTATTTTGGTGGTGTTGTTTTTGTTTATGGCATTTTGCGTCTGGGCTTCATTCTGGGCTTCATATAGATAAGGGGTTTGTTTAATTACTCTGGCGTTAAAATAAACTATGGCAGAAAATCCAAAGCCGGACGGATTAGGGGCACCGCCACCCAAGCCAAAATCGAAACAATCGATGCTACAGCAGGCGCGGAAAAAGAAATAATAATCCCCAAATTCATTATTTTGTTATCAGACTTTATCGCCGCGCTGTAAAGAAAATCGGCTTCTATGACTGCGCTTTGTGTTCCGGCGCCGCAGGTTTTTTCTCCATTCTGCTTTTGATAAACGAGATGACTATCTCTTTGCCGCGCGCGCGGATTTCCTTAATGTCTTCTTTGATCTCGTCCAGTTTGCCTTGCCAGAGATGTTTGTTAAACGCTTTTTTTATCGGCGCAAATTTCCCGGAAAGTTTGAGTTTTTGGTCGATTTTGACAAATTGCATTTTGAACCGGGCGCCGACTTTCTCTTTTAATTTATTCAGTCTGGCCTTGTTGCGCTCTTTGTCTGTATATCTGGCTTTCAATTCTGCGGCCGCCTGTTTGAACTTGAGAAATTTCCGCACCCAGGACAGGCTCATAAATTTATTTTTCAGCGCCTGAATTCTCGCCGTAAATTTGTTGTATTTTTGCAGCACTAGATTGGTGACCAGTTCAGCCACTTCCTCATTTTTATTTTCCGCCGGTTTGAGTTTTACTTCCGGCAACGGGCCTTTGGGCTGCGGCTTGATCTGTAATTCCACCTGATTATTTTCCTGCATAAATTCCCTCCTGATTGCATAGTATACCCCCGCGAGCGCATTTTTATGCCCGCTGGCTTATGCTATAATTTCTGTATGGATGCGGCGAGTCATAAATTTAATGATAATATTCAGCTATTTTCTCAGGAGCAGCTGTCGCGTATTTTTAAGGAGCTAAAACTTAAACCGGGCGCGGTGCCCGATAAACCTCTGCGTCAGGCGCCTGTGCCCGGCGCTCCGGCGGCGCCATCCGCGCAGCAGAGCGTGGCAGATATCTTAAAAAGCAATTTCATCGCCGAAGAACCAGAATAATTCCTAGCGCTGTAAATAAATTGTCGACTCCGCCTGACCCTGCGCGGTGAATTTTTCCGTGGCGATGTCTACGACCACCAGCTCCGCTTTGACTGTGGAGCCGTCTGCCTGCCGGAGCAGGACGTTGTCGGAGATGTAAATTTTCTCCGCGGCGCGTTTATATACGGCTTTCCGGGCGGAAGCCTGTTTGCCTTTGACAGTCACCTGCACGCTGCCTTCTGCTTCGAAATCTTTGGTGTCGGTATTGATGGCAATCGCCTCGCTGTTTAACTGGAGCTTTTCCTGCAAAATTTCTTTGTTTTTTAATTTTTGTCTGGTCGTCACGTCTAACAATGTTTCCGTTTTGTCAAAAACTACCGAGGCGCGCCCGCGGAGCTTGAAAAGCTGATTGATCTCGTCAAAAGAAGCCTGATCGCCGACCGCCTGTTTGTCGCTTTGTTTGATCAGAATATTACCGCTCATAGTCAGATTGGCGGTGTCCTTGGAGACATTGGCCTGCAGACGGTCGGTATAAATAACAGTCTTTTGCTTTTTGAATTCATCAGCGCTGTCTTCCGGCTGGCGGATCAACTCCACGTTTTTCTGCGCGGTGAAAATATCGCGGTTAAGATCGATAAGCAGGCTGTCCGCGGTCAGGCTGCTGTCTGGACGGGAGAGCAGAGCGTCTTTGCCAAAAGTGATTTGATTGCTGCTGTGGTCGACTTCCGCGCGTTCGGCGCTGATCTGGGTGCCGCGGTCGACGACTTGGATTTGTTTTTGCAGACGAGATTTTTTGTCGGACGCACTGTAATTAAGCTGCTCGCCCCAGACGTCCACCGGTTGATCTGGCGCATAATTGCGATACATTACCGCGCGGAAACCCTTGTCAGCGTAAAATCTTTCCTGCGGCGCATTGACCTGCACTTTACGCGCGGAAAGTTTGTCTAGCAGGAGCCGGTCTTGATCGTAAAATTGGCCATTGTAAATATTTTCTACCACAGCGTGATCAATGCTTAGGTTTGACCAGATATAGCCGGAGCGCATAGACCAGAGCAAACGGCCGTCTTTATAGCCGCGCAAAGTGCTGTCGGCGATCTCGATTTTTTTCTCGGCGGCGGGAGTATTTTCCAGATCGCCGGCGCTGATCAATAGATAGATAATGAGCAAACTGAACAGCCCCGCACAGGCGAGGATTAACGTGTTTTTATGCCAAAATTTTAAGCGCATCTTTTCTTCAGAAGTATAGAGTATTTGCTGATATGCGCAACAGGCTGGCCGGCCAAGTCTGCGGTTACGAGATAGGAATTATGCGCTTCCGTGATAATCTCTCCGCTGCTTTTACGCAGCGCGCCTATTTTGACTTTTTGCAGCGGCGTTATTTTAGGATCTAAGATTTCCAGTTCATCGCCGGCGGCAAAATAGTTGCGCCCGGATATAGTCAGGAGCTGCGCCGCCGGCTCGTAGTTTACGGCGACACCCACAAAATCATAGCCTTTGATATAGGCGGAGTTGGCTGGATATTCAGTTTCCTGTCCGGGAAACAGCAAACCGTCCGTATAAGGACGGTGGGAAATTTTAGCTAAATTTTCCCGCCATTCCGGCGCGACTGCGTATTTTTCCGGTGCGGCCAGATAGGTATCGATGGCCTGTCTGTAGGTTTTGACCGTCATTGCCGTGTAAAAAGCGGATTTCATTCGCCCTTCGATCTTGAGACTGTCCAATCCGGCATCGATCAGCTCCGGGATATGCTCCAGCAGGCAGAGATCGCGGGAGTTTAAGATATAAGTTCCGCGCCGGTCTTCCACCGCGGTAAAAATCTCGCCGTTTAATTTTTCCTGATATTCCCAGCGGCAGGGCTGGGCGCATTCGCCGCGGTTGGCGCTGCGTCCGGTCAGGCGGCGGGAAAGCAGACAGCGTCCGGAATAAGCTATGCACAGCGCTCCGTGCACGAATGCTTCCAATTCCGCTTCCGGCACGGCTGCTTTGAGAACTTTTAGTTGGGCCAGCGTCAATTCTCTG
>JAITIS010000117.1 GCA_031279305.1 Candidatus Margulisiibacteriota bacterium
TTATTACGATGATAACCCCTTTGTTAGGATTACAAATGTGTATGTCCCTATTGCTAGCCAGAATATCCACGGTCTTATTGTCATATCTAAATTTTACTCTGAAAGAGAGGTGATTTGCAATGGCATTTCGTCGTAGGCGCGGGCGGTTTCACCGTCGTCGTCGCGGTAGCAGATTGCTCCGCAGAATTCGTAAACTTTCCAGAGGAGGTTTTAGACTGTAGTGTGTAAAGTTCCGATTGTTGTCGATTTTGGTAAACGTACTGCCCGTACTGTGCCTTGTGGACAATGTCTTGAGTGCCGTCTCAAGCGTGCCCGTGAATGGGCTATTCGTATGATGCACGAGGCTACTTTGCACGAGGAGAATAGTTTTATTACTTTGACTTATTCCAATGAGTATTTACCTGAGTTTTTGTCTAAGCGTGATGTTCAGCTGTTTTTGAAACGTTATCGTAAGAATTATGGCGAGGTTCGTTATTATCTTTCTGGCGAGTATGCCCCTGATACTCGCCGTCCCCATTATCACTCTATATTTTTTGGTCAATCTCCTGATAGACGTGAGCTAGAGGATGTTTGGCAGAAAGGCCGCTGTCATTCTGGCAATGTGACGTTTCGTTCTTGTGCTTATGTTGCTGAGTATTGCATCAAGTCTATTGCTAAAGATCCTAATTCTCCTTTTGCTCTTATGTCTCGTCGTCCTGGAATTGGCTATGGTGTGCTTGATAAATTGTCTGCTCCTCGTTGTTATTTGAATGGCCACTCTCACGCTGTTCCGCGATACTATCGCACACATAAAGATTTGTCGCTCAAGAATTTTTCAGTGATTGAGAATTATCGCCAAGAGTTGCTGGCTAAAATGTCTCATTCTTTTGATTTTGGTTTTTCTCGCGGCAAGACTGATCGGGATTGGTTTGATTATCTTGCTCAGCCGGATTTGGATTATCGTGCTAAGGAAAAAATCTTGAAAGCGAAAGCGAGGTGACTTATTTATGTTGATGCTTTTTCTGTTTTTTGCTTTGGTCGGTTTTTTGACTACGTTGGCAGTTGTGTATCTTGTTCTTTGCAGGTGGTATGTAAAACTGCTTGCTATGAGGCAACAAGAAAAATTTGATATTTTGGATTTTCGTGTTATAGTGTGATAGTTTGAGTGTACATAAATTTCCTAAAACTAATTATGCGACGTTAATAAACATCAAAATTATTGGGATTTACATCATATTTTATCTGAATTTGCGCTGATTTTTGGTTTTATCATTGAGTTTGACTTTAATGTTATTATCGTGGTCAATATTACTCCAGCTGCTGCCAAAAGCGCCAAATCCGCTAATTTCTTTTATTTTAGTCATTTTTTTACCCCTTAAAAATACAAATAAGTGAATATTCCATACAGAAAATTTTTTAATTTATCATTTTGCAGGTTATCCACGAGTTTCCAGCCGTACTCCTGCCCCGTCTCGATCTCACCGACGAAACCCAGCAAAGTGCTTTTGTCCACAATGCGCTCAATTTCTTTGAATTTGAGGTATTTTTGGGACTCTTTATAGGCTATGTAAAATAATTTTCCCTTAAAATAATCATTCAAATTTTCTAAAAATTCTTTATTCGCTTTGCCGATTTTGGCGCGCACGACGCTTTTATTGATTTCTTGAATAGTATCTTTGATAGCCGATTCTTTGGCGGCATTTTCTACCAACTCCAGCTCGTGATTGACTATGTCGTCCAGCTCTAAAATGAATTTCTGGGGATTTTTTTCCTTAGAGTTCTTACTTATATAACGCATTATGCCCGATGTAGCTGCTTTTTTCATTATGCTGCCTCCACAGCATAATAAAATCATTTTCTATGCCAAAATATGGCTGTATATAGATGATTATTTGTTGATTATTGAACAATTATTCTGCAAATAGGTCAAAATCACTTGAAAAATGGTTTTTATAGGCGCGGAACCGTCCAAAACGACAATTCTGGAATCGCTTTGGGCTAAATCCAAGTATTTTTGACGAACTCTCTGATGAAAAACCAGTGATTCTTGCTCAAATTTATCAGTTTTCCGTCCGGCGGCTCTTTTGAGGCCAATACCAGACGGCACGTCGAGCAAAAAAGTGAGGTCCGGCCGCAGCCCGCCGGTGGAATATTCGTTTAGAGCGACGATCATTTCCACGGGAAATCCCCGTCCTCCAGATTGATAAGCCGTAGTGGAGTCCATATAACGGTCGCAGATGACTATTTTCCCCGCATCAAGAGCCGGGCGGATAATCTCCGCTATATGCTGGGCGCGGTCGGCGGCAAAAAGAAAAAGCTCAGTTTCAGGAGACAGCTCCACGCCCGGATCGTCTAACAGCATAGAGCGGATTTTACGCCCGGATTTGGTGCCGCCGGGTTCCCGCGTCCAGATTGCCGGCCTGCCCTGCCGCAGCAATTCCTCGTAAAGCATTTTGGACTGGGTAGTCTTGCCGGAGCCGTCCGGCCCCTCGAAAGTGATGAACACAGCCTCTTTCATTGCTTAGGATAAACCCTCACCCGGCGGTTGGGCTCGTCGCCGATAGACTCACAGCGAAACCCGCGCTCGACACAGACTTGCTTTTGCAGGCGGCGCAGATAGGCGCTGGTTTGTGTGGCCTCGGCTTTGCTTTTATAAGCATCCACGTATTTAATAATCTCCTCGATTTCATCAATGGCTTTCTGGATTTTTTCCGCGTCGTCATTGTAGAGCTTAAAAACATATTTCAAAAATCTGGTGATTTGCGGCGTGGTGTCGGATTTGATCACGTTGACAGGAATTTTGCGGTCGTGCAGAGAACGCAGCAGATTGGAATTCGGCTTATTGTGCGCTTTGGTCGTGAGCACAATATCCGCCTCGTCGATATGCGTGGCCGCGCGGGCGTTGATGCTTAGCATTTTTATCGCTTTGGCCAACCGCTCGCGGTTGATGCCAAAAGCATAAATGCCCACCCGTTTGTCCACCAGCAGATCATTTTTGAGTTTTTGTTTGGCTTCCTCGTCCAGCTCCAGATTTTGCTGTAGATTATAGACTTCGACGGCCTCTTTCTGCACAATGAGCACGGAGCCGTCCAGTTCCTGTTTGCGTATTTCCGGTTTGGGTTTCTTGCCGGCCAGCAAGGCATCCACGGTCAGGGCTATGTCGCGGTAAATGCCCAGCGTATGCCGGTCGTTTAGCTCCACCAGCACCTGAAAAGTCGGAGGGGCTTTGCGCTCCAAAATAGTTTTTTGGCTGTTTCGGCGCTTGGCTTCTTCATCGCCCAAGATGACCGATTGTATGCCGCCCACCAAATCGCTCAAAGTCGGATTTTTAAGCAGGTTTTCAATATTGTTGCCGTGGGCGGTGCCGATAAGCTGTACGCCGCGCTCGGCGATAGTGCGCGCGGCTTTAGCCTCTTCTTCCGTGCCGATCTCGTCCACGATAACCACCTGCGGCATATGGTTTTCCACCGCCTCGATCATTACCGCGTGCTGCTGGGTGGAATGAGTGACCTGCATCCGGCGCGCGCGGCCGATAGCCGGGTGGGCAATATCGCCGTCGCCGGCTATTTCATTGCTGGTGTCGACCACCACGACCCTTTTGCCATAATCCGTGGACAGCACGCGCGCGATCTCGCGCAGCATCGTGGTTTTGCCGATGCCGGGTCCGCCCATAATCAGCAGACTCTTGCCGGAGCTGACGATATCCGAAATAATATCGATGGTGCCGTAAATAGACCGTCCCACCCGGCAGGTCAGGCCGATGATTCGCCCCATCCGGTTGCGGATGCAGGAAATGCGGTGCAGCGTGCGCTCGATGCCGGCGCGGTTGTCGTCATTGAACTGGCCAATCTTGGAAACCACGTAGTCAATATCACCCTGTGAAATGATGTCGTTTTCGATGTACATTATTTCGTTCTGAGAAAAGCGAAACTCCGGTTCGCGCCCCAGATCCAGCACCACTTCGCGCAGGCTGCCCAGCGATTTTTGTTTTTTCAAAAGTTTGGTGACGCGCTGGGGCAGTAAATCCAGCAGTTGGTCAAGATTGTCAGTGATCTTGTTGATGTGCGACTTTTCGCCCATTTAGCTCTGACTGTCGCGGTGCTTCACCGCGTCTTTGAGCACACGGCCGGCCACAAAAGTCGGAGTCTTGGTTTCTGGAATAAATATTTTCTCTCCTGTCTGAGGATTGCGCCCTTCGCGTCCCGCGCGGCTGTGCACCTCAAAAATACCGAAGCCGACCAGACGCACTTTTTTGCCGTTGGACATTTCGGTAATGATATTATTCAGGAAACTGTCAATAATTTCCTCGACTTCCAATTTATTGTGATTGAGCTGTTTGGCCACCAGATTAGCCAGTTCTTTTTTATTCATAAAAACCTCTCTTTGCCACAGTTATTTTAGCAGAAAATCACTCCTGTTTCGAGTGAAATTCACAGAGGGCTTTCAGGTCATTCCAGTCTTTGTCCACCTCGGCCTGTATTTCGGCCAACAGTTTTTCACCGCCGGGCTTGAATAAATGCTTGAAGCGCCCCTGCATTTTCAGCCAGTCCGCCACGGGGATTTTTTTGCCTTTGGCCTCTGGATTATCATTTAATTTATATTTACCGTTCTCCACCTCATACAGCGGCCAGAAACAGGACTCCACGGCCAGCTGGGTCAGCCGCACAGTATCCTGCGTCTTAGTCTGCCAGCCCAGCGGACAGGCGGCCAACACCACGATAAATTTCGGGCCGCGGATGGCCGTCGCTTTTTCGACTTTGTTAGTCAGGTCTTTCCAGTTGCCAGCGATAGTCTGCGCCACATAAGGCACATTATGGCCGACCATTATTTTGGCCAGATCTTTTTTCTTTTGCATTTTGCCCGGCACTACTTTGCCGACCGGAGCGGTGGTGGTATTGGCATAACGCGGCGTGGCGCCGGAACGCTGAATGCCAGTATTCATATAGGCGCCGTTGTCGTAACAGATATAGAGCATATCGTGGCCGCGCTCCAGCGCGCCGGAAAGAGACTGCAGGCCGATGTCATAAGTGCCGCCGTCGCCGCCAAAAGCGATAAACCGCGTGTTGTTCGCGGCCAGCTTGCCGGATTTGACCATAGAATAATAAGCCGCTTCCACGCCGGAGCAAGTCGCCGCGCTGTTTTCAAAAGCATTGTGCAGGAACGGCGCTTTCCAAGAAGTATAGGGAAATATTGAAGTATTTACCTCGCAGCAGCCGGTCGCGCCGACCACCACTACGGGGTCTTTAATCGCGGCCAAGGTCAGACGGAAAATATTTGGATAACCGCAGCCCGCGCAGGAAGTATGGCCTCCCACAAATTTTTCCGCTTGAGTGGTCGCCAGTTCTTTTAAGGTCGCCATTTTTATGCCTCCTATTTTCTTGCGCCGAGATAATCCACGATTGTGCCGAGGTCCTGCCCGTCTTTGATGGATGCCAGCCGGTCATACACGGATTTGAGCATATGCAGGTCTATATCCCGTCCGCCCAATCCGTAAATATAATTGACGATTTTCGGTTTCTGAATGCTGTTGAAAAGCGCCGAGCAGACTTCGGTAAACACGGGGCCGCCGTAGCCGTTCAAGCTGTCCGAACGGTCCAGCACAGCCACGGCTTTGAGGCCGGCCAGCACCGCGGCGATGTCCTCCACCGGGAAAGGCCGGAACACGCGGATTTTTAGCAGGCCGGCTTTTTGGCCTTCATCTCGCAGAGCGTCAACCACATCTTTTGCTGTGCCGGCGGTGGAGCCCAAGCAGACTATGGCGGTTTCCGCATCATCCATACGGTATTTTTCCAGCAGATCGTAAGGCCGGCCGTATTTTTCGCCGAATTCCCGGCCGACCTGTTTGATTACAGCTTTGGCCTCTTTCAGCGCGTTAATCATTGGCAGGCGGTGCTCAAAATAATAATTCTGCAGATCTATGGAGCCGACCGTGATCGGATGGGCGGCGTCCAGCACCGAATAATTGGCCTTATATGCCCCGATAAAGGCCTTCGCTTCATCGTCCGGCAGTATTTTGATGGTTTCCATCGCGTGCGAGATGATGAAACCGTCTGTCGTCACCAGAGCCGGCAGGCGCACCTTAGCGTGCTCCGCGATGCGCACCGCCTGCAGAACATTGTCATAAGCCTCCTGCGTGTTTTCCGAAAAAATCTGTATCCAGCCGGCGTCGCGGCAGAACATCGTATCGGAATGATCGCAGTGAATATTGATCGGCCCGGAAATGGCGCGGTTGACCTCCGGCATCACGATCGGCAGGCGCAAAGCCGCGGCGATCGGCATAATCTCCGCCATCAGCATCAAACCCTGCGCCGCGGTGGCGGTCATCGCTCTGGCGCCGGCGGCGGCGGAGCCCACGCAGGCGGACAGCGCCGAATGTTCGGATTCGACGGTGACCATTTCGGTATTTACCTGCCCGTCCGCCACGAACGAAGAAAATATCTGGGCGATCTCGGTAGCCGGAGTGATCGGATAAGCCGCGACCACATCGGGATCGATCTGGCGCATCGCCTCGGCCATTGCCTCATTGCCGGTTTTGGCGGCCACCAATTGCTTCACTTCAGTTTTTACGGGCATATTTTTCTCCTATCTTGCTTTTTCCATCTTAATGGCGGACACTTTGGGCGGACAGACATTGGCGCAGATGCCGCAGCCTTTACAGTGCTCAAGGTCAATGCCGGCCATTCGGCCGTTTTCGATCTGCATACAGGAATCCGGACAATACGCCCAGCAGGTAAAACAGCTGATGCATTTGGCTTTGTCCCAGACCGGCTGCTCGACTTTCCAGTCGCCGGTTTTGCGCATCAGCGAAGACCCCGCCTCTGTCCAGACGCCGCCTTCCGGCAGCTCCGAAGCTGGCAGATTGGCGGTGTATTTTTTTTCATCCAGCATAGTCGTCATTATTTGCTAACCTCCTCATAAGCGTCTTTGATCGCTTTCACATTGCCTTCGATGACTTCCGGCTTGTTCTTAAATTTTTTCTGTAGTTTGTGCGCGGTGTCAGCCAGCATTTTTTCATAATCCAGAATGCCGGTGGCTTTGACCAACGCGCCGAGCATCGGGGTGTTCGGTTTATTCAAGCCGATGTTTTTGAGCGCGATGCCGGAAGCGTCCACCGTGAAAATATTACCCGGAAAATTTAATTTTTGCCGGTACTCCTCAGGCTTTTTCTCGGTGTTGATGATAATAGTGCCGTTTTCCGGCAGGCCTTCCAGCACGTTCACGCTGTCCACCAGCGTTTCGTCCAGCACCAGCACGATACTCGGATGCTCCACCGCGCAGTGCACGCGGATTTCTTGGCCGGAAATACGGTTAAAAGCCTTGACCGGCGCGCCCATTCGCTCCGGACCGTATTCCGGGAAAGCCTGCGCCAGTTTGCCGGTGGCGATAGCGGCGTCCGCGACCAGCAGCGCGGCGGTTTTGGCGCCCTGCCCGCCCCGGCCGTGCCAGCGGATTTCGATAGTGTCTGCCATCTTATCCTCCCCAAATATAAAAATTCTCTGAAGTCCGCCTAACTTACCACAAAAGACCCTTATAGGCAAGAAAACAAAAAGACAGGTGTTTAGCCTGTCTCTTATTAAAACCTTTTATTTATTTTATAAACTTAATCGCGCTCGCGGAATTTTTTGATGAATAAAGACGCCAGCGCCGCACCAACCATAGTCGTGCTGACCGGCTCCGGCGTGGAAATACTGCCCTCTCCTGGAGGCGGACCATCCCCGCAAAATCCGTAAGAAAACAATATTATCGTAGCCACCAGCAATGATCTTTTGAACATATCTTTTACCCTCCCGCAGAATTACAGAGCCTAATATTACAGTTTCCGTGCCAGAATATATCGAAAAAATCTGTTCTATCTGTGCATTTTTGGACAAAATACTGTATACGTTGTATAAAATACATCGAAAAAAAATGGGACAACGGCAAATTACTTACGATTTATTAGTGTAGGGGGTAAGAGACGGGGGAAAAGGAGTAAGATTTATGTTAGGACTTGACCCCGCTATTCTGGAAGCTCTAAAAATAATCGGTCATTTTGCTATGCCAGCGGTTATAACTATCAGCCTGATTAAAATGCGTTTTCATCCGGTATTTTGTATATTTGCCGCTTTTTTCCTGATTTCCAGCAAAGAAATTGTAGATTTTTACACTCTGGCGCAGGTTATGGAGTACGACGATCTGCTGCTCAATCTCTGCGGTTCGGCTCTCGGCTACGTTTCAGCCGCCTGACCAAATATCCGGCTGTATAGTTCATTATAAGCATCTTTTCCGCCCAGAAAACCGGTGGTAAGCGGCAGGGCTTTTTTGGCCAGCGCGCTCATCTGTCCGGCTATTTCGCGTATATCCCATTGCGCGTGCGCGTCTTCCCGCAGGCGGGAAATATGGCACAGCTCGCGCAGATTTATTTTGCAGATCACCCGTCTTTGCTGAGCGTTGGTCAGCGCATAATCCGCCGCCGCCGGTATTTCCGAATGAATGGCGGCATAAAGCTCCGCGCTCTCTTCGGCCACCCGCTCAAACTCAGCCGCCATACCGACAGCTTTAATAGACGGCGGCACACGCAGCCCCAGCTCCGGGGCGTAGTTCCCGGCCAGTATAGTGGCCATGCGGTGCCGCTTGAGCTGGGCAAAACAGCTGGCCGAAACCACCAGTTCAAAAGTCAAATCGGCCAGCTCAAATTCGCGCAGGAGCTGATCCCAGGGACGCATATTTTTAATGCAGAGCTTAAAAATATTTTTGCGCTCCGCCCTGCTTATTTTTTTGACCAGCTGAAAAGCTCCGGCGAAATCTAGGCCGCGCGCTCTGGCGACCAGCGCCGCCAGTATTTTTAAGTCGCCGTCCCGGGTGCAGTCCAGCAAAACACAGGAACGCGCCGCGCGCGGTTTGAGTTTCCCGGCAAGACCGGCGATATAGGCCGCCAATTCCGCGGAGGTATTTTTATCAAAAGCGCCGGCTGCAGGGTATTTAACAACGGACGGCGCGATGTCCCTGACCAGCGCGTGCAGAGCCTGTCCCAGACTGCGCACTTCCTGCAAAGGACAGGCGGCGAAACGCCTAAGCATTTTTTCCAAATTGCGCGCGTTGACCGTCATTCCGGCCTGCGCGGTGGTGGCCAGCGCGGTGATGTAGCGCGCGTCCTCTTTGGCGCAGCCTTCCAGCAGATTTTTATGGCGGGGATCGGCGGCCAGAGCGGGATATTTACTCTCCGCGTATGGCTGCAATTTTTCGAGCAGACGGCAGTACAGCTCATTTTGTTTTTGCAGCAAGTCCTCAAAAGGTTTTTCCCAGCGCGTATTTTTCAGCTCCGGCGGGATAATATAGGCGCTGTTCAATTTGATATAACGCTGGGATTTTTCCGTAAAAGAACAAAGGCGGAAACTCTCCAAAAACTCCAAGGCGTATCTGCTGATGTCTAACACGTCAAAATTAAACACCACGTGCTCGGCGACGGAGCTGTGGCCTAGGCCGAAAATAATTGTCTCATTGGATTTGCGGGATTTTTCCACTTCTCGCCGGGACAGACGGCGCAGCTCATTGACCGGACGCGGATCGCGTGAGATGCGGGCGTAAGCGGCGGACAGTGTTTCCGGCGTGGCGTCCAGTCGCGGCGGAGAGGCGGCTTTTAATTCCTCGATGACTTCGCTGTCCAGATTGTAGCCGGCTAGGAAAACTTTCACTTTAACTCCGCTAGTTTTTTCAGGACAACCGCCGCGGCAGAGGCTGCAGGCAATAATTCGTTATCCGAAGCGCCGCGCAAACGAAACTCCACCTGTCCCGCGGCTAACATCTTGCCCAGTACTAGACGGCTGGAAATGCCGATCAGTTCCATATCGTTGAGCTTGACACCGATGCGCTCGTCGCGGTCATCGAGCAGGACTTCCACCCCGGCGGCCAAAAGCTCCTGATAAATTTTTTCCGCGGCTTTAAGCAGTTCCGGGTCTTTTAGATTGGCCGGAATCACCACGCAGTGATAGGGAGCCAGAGCCGCCGGCCAGACAATGCCCCGTTCATCAAAATGCTGTTCGACAGCGGCGGCGGCGGTGCGCCCCAAGCCAATGCCGTAACAACCCATAATAAAAGGTTTACTATCCCCGTTTTGGTCAAGATAGACAGCGTTCATAGCCTCGGAATATTTGCTGCCCAGCTTAAAAATATGCCCGACTTCTATGCCGCGTATGGCTTTCAGGGGCGCGCCGCAGCGCGGGCATTTGTCGCCCGCGGCGGCCTGACGCAGGTCGGCAACCTCGTCCAGCTTAAAATCCCGTCCCGCCTCCACATTGAGCAGATGCGCGTCTTTTTTGTTGGCGCCGGCCGCCCCGCCGCGCAAATCCCGCAAACACTCATCCGCAATAATTCGGATATTCCGCAGACCCACCGGACCGCAAAAACCCGGCGGAGCGCCGGTGATTTTTTCCACGACGCTGTCCTCCGCCAGCAGCACAATATCGGCGCGCAAATAATTTTTTAGTTTGATTTCATTGAGCTGATGATCGCCGCGCAGAAGCGCCAAAACATAATCCTCTTTTTCCCCGACTTTGTAGTAATAAACCAGCGTCTTGATTAGTTTCTCCGGCGCTATTTGGAGAAAAGCCGCGACCTCTTCGATAGTTTTTTGATCTGGCGTGGCGATTTCCTTGAGCTGTCCGCCGGCGGCGGCGCGCTGTTTTTCCGGCATACTTCTGGCCGCCTCGACATTGGCGGAATAAGCGCAGGCCGCGCAGGACAAAAGCGCGTCCTCACCGTTTTCGGCCAGCACCATAAATTCCTGCGAAGCCGAGCCGCCGATATTGCCGCTGTCGGCCTCGACTACTTTGTATTTCAGGCCGCAGGCCTCAAAAATCCGGCAATAAGCGGCGCGCATATTTTGATATTCCGCATCCAGAGATTCCAGAGAATCGTGAAAAGAATACGCATCTTTCATAATAAACTCGCGGCCGCGCATTAGGCCGAAACGCGGGCGTATTTCATCGCGGAATTTATCTTGTATCTGATAAAGATTTTGCGGCAGTTGTTTGTACGAGCGCAGAAAAGCTCTGGCGATAGAAGTGATCACTTCTTCGTGCGTGGGCCCCAGACAGTAATCAGCTCCTTTGCGGTCCTGAAAACGCAGAAGCTCCCGTCCGTATTTCTCCCAGCGGCCGGATTCCCGCCACAGTTCGGACGGCACGGCAAAAGGCATCAGCGCTTCCTGCGCCCCCGCCCGGTTCATCTCTCTGCGGATAATATGCTCGATTTTGCGGATAATCCGGTAGCCTAACGGCAGGTAATTATAAATCCCCGCGGCCACTTTTTGGATCAGGCCGGCGCGCAGCATCAATTGATGGCTGATAACCTCGGCGTCTGACGGCACTTCGCGCAGAGTCGGCATTAACATTTTGGAAATTCGCATAAGCGAGTATAACATACAAACACTGCGCCAAAATAGGAAGCCCCGCTCTAAAAAGGGCGGGGCTTTATTCTGAAGGTCAATTATCAATGGGGGGTATGAATAATTGACCTCTTGATACAGCGATTATAGCAAATCAGGGATAAAAAGCAAGCGCTACTTTCGCTCCAGCAGTACAGCCAGAGCAAAACGCAGGAGATTTATCTGTCTTTTGATCCGCCAAGGTTCTCGTAAAAGCCGGTAAAACCATTCTAAACGCCATTTGCGCCAAATATAAGGCGCCCGGCGTTTGGCGCCGGAAAGGACGTCTATGGCCCCGCCTACCCCGATCACAACTTTAGTTTTAAGCCTGCCGCGGTGTTTAGCTATCCATAACTCCTGTCTGCCGCTGCCCAGCGCCACCAGCACGACATCGGGCTTCAGCCTGTTTATTTCACTGATCAGGCGGCTTTCTTCAGCTGGCGTGAAGAAACCGTGGTGGCGTCCCGCAATATGCCGGTCAGCCAGGCGGGACAGTATTTCTGGCCGCGCGCCCAGCACATATATCCGCAAATCCTGCCCGAACAGCCATTGCGTCAGCTCCACGCCGGGGTACAACTCCGCGCGCCGCGCGCCCTGCCGCCGCAAAGCCCACAACACGCCGGCGGAATCCGGCAGGCGCAGATCGGCGCCCTCCACCGCCCGCTTAAGAACGGGATCTCTGCTTGCTTGATAATACAGCTCCGCATTAGCCGTAACTATAAAGTGAGAAGTAAAACTTTTAGCTTTGAAGTATTGTCGCAGCCGTCGCTCCACGGCATGGCGGGATAAAATATCTATCTGCAAGCCCAGCGCTTTAGCCACGCAGAGCCTCCAGCACAGCGTTCAATGTCCGGCCGGCTAGTTTTTGCTCCGCAGCCAGCAATTTTTTTAATCTGCCCCGGGTTTTGGACAAGCGCCCAAGCTCGCGTTCTATAAGCTCCGGCAAAACCGCCAAATTATCCAGCGTCGTATATGGCAGGCCAAATTTTTCGCAGATGCTTAAAACTTTGGGGTCGTACGCTATGCCAACAACCGGTATTCCCGCCAGAAGAGACAAGATAATGAAATGCAGGCGCATACCGACCGCCAGTCTGGCGCCGCTTATAGTCCTCAAGACTTCCTTTTCTGTCATACCCCGGCCGTAGTC
>JAITIS010000029.1 GCA_031279305.1 Candidatus Margulisiibacteriota bacterium
GCGGCGATGGACATAACAGAGAAAGAGTGGTCATCTAGTCTGTCAGACGCAATAAGAGGAGCAAAAGGAACTATATACATTACAATGAATCAAGAGAACATAGGACAAGGGTCTTTATATGGGACAATACATACTGATACTAGCGGCCGCTATACAAAGGATGCTCATTTGTTACACGCTAGAGCACTGACTTATGCTATGGCCGCCGGACTGATTACTCCCAAACAGACTATAGACTCTACTGATGCACTGAATACATTCATAGAGGCTCATCCAGAATGTAAGCTTGAGGACAGCGGATCTATGACAATAGGAAATATCAAATTTCAATGTGTCTACACTGTGGAGAACGTAGCCGCAGTTCAGGGAAATGAGGTATCATTTATCGATGGAGTAGGCTATAGAAAAGGGGATTTAATTCCCTTTTATACCAACAACGCGCTGGCCGTTGCAACAAAAAGAACAATATCTGCGGCATCCAGAAAAGCGGGCGACAGTTACATACACGGTGTCCGCGGCATCTTTGCTGATTTAGAAATAAGCATTGACACTAACAAATACAGTATTCCTGCAACTTTAACAATAAGTGGAAAAATATATACTTGCACCGACAGCAATCCTGTTTATGATCCATCCGCTGAACCGCCGCAAACAACATATACTTATACTTCAGTGACTGGCGACACTATAACAGCCAGCATAAATGTAGATGCAAATACTAATGAGCCTCAGCTTGTATACCAAGACGGTGAACAAATTACTTTCGGCAATCCTCCGGTGTATGCTTCTCTTGCGTCTCCGTTTGATCCTCTCACACCGGATAATCGAGTTCAGATGGCTAGCACAGGACCTGCTCCTGATATACCGGCAAACTAATAAAGTATTATGTTCTTATAATCAAAATCATACGAATTGCGTTAAAATCATCCCACCGGCCACAACTCTATGCCGGTTTTTTTATTGATCCAGCGGATGATCAGGCTGGCGTTGAGGTTGAACATCGGCCAAGCCAGATTGAGATAAAATTTTATCCTGCCTATCCAGCGGTCGAGAAAATGCTTTTTGTTTTCTTTAGCTGCCGCTATTTCCTCCGCGCCGGCGCCGCAAATCTCCAAACCTTCCTCCAGCCCCGAACGCAGAGCGGTATTGATGAGACGCAGGTAACGGCTAAATTTACCGGAATAAAAATTGAGCGTGGAAATATAGCCGTCCAGCTGATAGGCCAGTCTGATCAGTTTCAGCCGCTCCGCGGCGTCAAATTCATAAATAGGATTGGTGAAAATTCCAACCATTAGCTGCTCCACCACCGCGCTGATCTCCGTCTCATCCTCGCTGATTGTCAGCACGGCAAATATCGCTCCGAGCAGCAGATACTGGGCGGCGTCCGCGGCCAGCTTGCGGTAGGGATCTATTGCGTAAAAAGCCACCGTGATCATTTCCAGAAGCAGCGGGATAATATCCTCGCCTTTGTCTTTATGGTAATTGATGATAGTTTTGGCGATGAGATTGCCGGCGTTTTTATCTATAGAATGCTGGGCCTGCAGCAGTTCCCGGTACTGGCGCAAAAAAAGTTTGCCGTCAGCGCTCAAAGTCTCCGGATTTATTTTGCTGATATTGGCGTAAATTCCCCCGACTACATTATCCACCATAAAAGCAATTATAGCAGATAGGAAAGGCGGACGGGCATTTCAGGCGCGCAAAACAGCGCTCATTCTAAACAAGGGCAGCATTACCGCCGCGGCAATCAGCATAACAAAAACGGCAATAATCAGCAGGGCAGCCGGCTCCAGCAGACTCAAGTAGCGTTTTAATAAAAACTCTGTTTCCTGCTCGTAATATTCCGCGCAGTCGGACAGCACTTTATCCAGCGCGCCGGACTCCTCGCCGACCGCGGCCATCTGCGCCAGCAACGGCGGAAAAATCCTTGAGCGTGAGAGAGGCTGGGCCATCCCTTTGCCGTCGCGCGCGCTGACGATCACGCTGTCCAGCTCCCGGCGCAAAGCGGCATTGGCCAGCGCGCCCTGGCTTAAATACAGGGCATCCAAGAGCGGCACGCCGCTGGCATAGAGAGCGCCCAATGTTCCGGTAAATCCGGCCAGTCCGGCAGTCAGGAGCAATCTGCCCAGCAGCGGATAACCCAACCGCAGGGCGTGCACGCGCAGACGAAAACCGGGACGGCTGAGCAGGGCTGTATAAACCGCCGCGCCACCGGCCAGCACAGCAAAAATATGCGGATAAAAATTCACGGCGAATTTATACCCGAAAATAAGCGATCTGGTCGGCAGCGGCAAAGGAATCCCGGCCTCTAAAAATATTTCGGCAAAACGCGGAAAGACAAACAGCAGCATACCGGACAGGATCAGCAGACCAAGCACGGTCAAGATCGCCGGATAGGTAACGGCGTTAATAACAGTCTCCCGCAGTCTTTTTTGCCCGGCTAGATAAAGCTCTATGCGCTTGAGAGCCGACTCCAGTTCGCCTTTACTCTCGCCAACCACGATCAGCTGGCGGTAAAACGGCGAAAAAATTTTAGGATAAACCGCAAGGCAGGCAGAAAAAGCGCTGCCCTCGGCGATTTTCAGCAAGAAATCATCCAGCACGATATTTAACTCGCGGCTGCGGTTCTGTCCGCGGATGATCTGCAAAGCGCTGTACAGCGTGACGCCGGAGCGCAGCAAAAAACCCAGTTCTTTAGTCAGAGTAAAAAGTTTTTCATAATCCAGCTTCAGATTGCTCATCGCAAAACCCGGTAGGCTTCTTCCGCGGTGGTCAACCCCTGCAGGACTTTACCGACGGCGTCCTCGCGCAGAGTGATCATTCCTTTACGCGCTGCCAGTCCGCGCAGGGCTGCCGCGCTGGTCAGGGATTCGTGAATGAGCTGATTAAGCTCCGCGTCCGGCAGCAGCAGCTCAAAAACGCCGATGCGCCCGCGAAAACCCGTGCCGCGGCATTTGGCACAGCCCTGCCCTTTGTAAAATTTATGGCTGACGGTGCTTACACCCAGCCAGCTCAAGGCCTCCGGCGCCGGCAAATATTCCGCCAAGCAATCGGGACAAACCCGCCGCACCAGCCGCTGGGCCAGCACGCCGATAATCGAAGACGACAGCAGATACGGTTCTATGCCCATATCGTGCAGGCGGGTGATCGAAGACACCGCGTCATTTGTATGCAGAGTGCTTAGAACCAGATGGCCGGTCAGCGCCGCCTGAAAAGCTATTTCCGCGGTTTCTTGATCGCGTATTTCGCCGACCAGCAGGATGTCCGGGTCCTGGCGGAGAAAAGAGCGCAGGCCTCTGGCAAAAGTCAGCCCCGCTTTGAGATTGACCTGCGACTGATTGATCAAATCCAGATGATATTCGACAGGGTCTTCGATAGTGACGATATTTTTTTCCACCGAGCGCAGTCTATTCAAAACCGCGTACAGCGTCGTAGTCTTGCCGGAGCCGGTTGGGCCGGTCACCAGCAGAATGCCGTTGTTTTTGGCAATCACGGGCAGAAAAAGTTCCAGCATCCGTCCGCTGAGTCCCAGTCCGTCCAAGGAAAAACGCACAGTTGATTTATCCAAAATACGCACCGCTATTTTTTCGCCGCGGAGCACCGGAAAACTGGAAACGCGCAGATCGATGATTCTGCTCCCGACTTTGACCTGAAAACCGCCGTCCAAAGGCAGGCGTTTTTCGGCAATGTCCATTTTGGCCAGCACTTTGATGCTGGACGCCAGCGAATTGGCCAGCGGTTCCGGGAAAGTCATAAACTTACTTAAGACGCCGTCAATGCGGAAACGGCAGATCATATCTTTGTCCGCCGGCTCAAAATGAATATCCGAAGCGGTCTCTTTGAGCGCGTGCGAGATGATCAAATGCAGGAGTTTATTGACCGGGCCGGATCTGGCCGAAGACTGAAATATCGCGTTTTCCATAAAACCCAAAGCCAGCGGCGCCAGCTCCGCGGACTCCAGATTTTGCACAATATTTTTTACCGAATTAAGCACGCCGTAGCGCTCGTTGAGCAGGTCGATTATCTCCTCCAGCGGCGCCAGCACCGCGTCGACTCTGCGTCCAGCAGCGCGCTCCAGCGCATCCAGAGCTTCAAAATCCGCCGGATCGGCCATTGCCACAGTCAGCAGGTCGCCGGACTGGGACAAAGGCAGCGCGTAATATTTACGCAAAATATCCGCGTCTACAGTGTCGATCAGCTTGGCGGGAAACTTAAAAGATTTCAGCGAGACGAGCGGCACATCCAAAAAACGCGCGTAAAAATCCTGAAAAGCCCTTGGTTCAACCAGCCCTTCCTGCCAGAGCGCGTAGACCAGCGAAGACTGATTTTCCCGGCCAGAATATTTTGCCAGCGCATCCGGCGCGGCCAGACCGGAAGACACCAGAGCCTGCCAAAAATCTTTCGCCATTTTCCCGCCCTTAAAATTTATTTTTTAAGCACAGTCTCCAAAAACAGGTCTTTTTTAGGCAGTTCATAATCCAGACAGCACATCAATTTGCCGCAGACGCCGGAAAGTTTGGGAATATTGATCGCCAGATTCTGCTCTTTAGCCATCTTGACCGAAATCTGCGCCGGTTTGCGCAGCCAGGTGGTGCAGCACAGGCCGCAGCCGCAGTGTCCCAGCCCGCCGATAGCATACGCGCAGGAGCGGCTGGCCAGTTCGCGCGCCTCCGCTTGCAGGCCGAGTTCCTGATGCAAAAGCCTCTGTATTTCCCTAGCGTTCGTTTTGCGCTGGGGTTGATTTTTTTTCTTTTTCTCATTCTCTGCGCCGGCCAAACGGTAAAAAAAATAGGCCTTCTTGCGGCTGAAAAGCAGCTCCGCGGAGATCAGTTTTATCTCCGGCATATTTTGGGCCACAATCTCATTAGCCCGGCGGAACAAATCTTGTTCGTCCGCAGGAACAGCCCGCGCGGACTTTTGGTCTTCCGGTGTGGCCTGACGCAAGATATGCAAAACCCGAATATCCTCGTGCAGTCCACGCCGATCGCCGCCGGCCGGCAGACGCGCCACCACGGCAATTTCTTCGCCGCGGTTGGTTTCCACAATCAAGGCGTCTCCGTGTTTGACAAAAAAAGGCGCCAGCCGCAGTTCAAAAGGAACCGCCGAATTATGTTTGCGCAAATGCAGGGCAAATTTTCCTGATGCCATTATAAATCCCGTATTTTGAGCAGCATTACTTCCAGAGTCAATTTCAAATTGACATTGCTGCGCATAATTCTAACATATTCCAAGATTAAGCCGGCCTTCCGCCAGTCGAATTGTTCTTTATAATACTGTGCCAATCGCAGCAAACTATCCCGCAGCTCTTCTTTTTCTCTGCCCAGCGTCTCCACAAACCGCCCGATCTGCGCAAAATCCCGGGATTTGATTGACAGCACAAAATCTTTCAAGGCCGCAAACTGCGGTCCCGGCTCCGAATTATCCGGCGCAGGCTCAAAAATGATCGTCTGGCAGCGCGAAAGTATCGTCGCCGGCAAAGCGTCCCTGCTCGCGGTTTCCAGAATAAACACCACGCCCTCCGGCGGTTCCTCCAGCAGTTTCAAAAAAGCGTTGGCCGCCTCCGCCTTGCCCTGCGCGACCAGTTTTTCCGCGTTTTGAATGACCACCATCAGAAATTTTTGCTCGCGCGGCCCGTAGCGCACAAAATTGCGCAATTCTCTGATCTGTTCGATGGGAATGGACGCTTTTTCCGTGCGCAGCTCGTGGTAATCCACAGAGGTTTTTGCCAGCTTATTTAATCCCTTGAAAAATTCGCGCGCGGCGGCCGTCCGGCCAGAACCAGGCGGTCCGGCAAAAAGATAAGCATTGGCCACCCGTCCAGTCTGAATAATACCCTGCAAAATCGCGCCGGCTCTTTTGCTCATTGACGGATCTGTCCATTGCCCCGCACCAGATATTTGTAAGACATCAGCTCCTTCAAACCCAGCGGGCCGCGGGCGTGCAGTTTTTGGGTGGAAATGCCGATCTCGCAGCCGAAGCCAAATTCCCCGCCGTCGGTAAAGCGCGTCGAAGCGTTGACCAGCACCGCGGAAGCATCCACTTCGCTTAAAAAGCGCCGGGCATTCCGGCGGTTTTCCGTCACTATCGCCTCCGTATGCCTGGTGCCGTAACGGTGAATATGCTCGATCGCTTCGTCAATACTCTTAACCACCTTGATAGAAATTTCTAAAGCCAGATACTCTCTGGCATAATCCTCGGCAGAGGCTTTGAGCACATATGATGCGTATTTTCTGGTCGCGGCGCAGCCGTGAATGGCCACACCGGCATTCCGCAAAGCCGGCAGCGCCGCCGGCAGGAACCGGGAAGCCGCGTCTTTGTGCACCAGCAGAGACTCCGCCGCGTTGCAGACTGACGGCCGCTGGGTTTTCGCGTTGATAGTGATCGCCAGCGCTTTTTTTAGATCGGCGTATTTGTCCACATACACGTGGCAGTTTCCCGTGCCGGTTTCGATCACCGGAACCAGAGATTCCTCCACCGTCCTGCGGATCAGCCCGGCCCCTCCGCGCGGCACCAGCAGATCAATATACTGCCGCAGGGTCATCAGTTCCGCGGCAGTCTGGCGTCCAGCGGTTTCAACCAGCTGGATAATATCTGCTGGCAGTCTCTCGGCGCGCAGAGACTCGCGCAGAACAGCGGCGATAGCTTTATTGGAACGCGCCGCGTCCGAACCGCCGCGCAGAATCACCGCCGAACCGGCTTTGAAACACAAACCCGCCGCGTCCGCTGTCACATTGGGGCGCGCCTCGTAGATCACCGCAATCACGCCCATCGGCACGGATATTTTTTCTATATCAAGCCCGTTGGGACGTTTTATTTTAGCCAAAATTTGATTATTGGGATCCGCTAGTCCGGCCAAATCCTGCAGGCTAACGGCCATATCTTTAATGCGTCCGGCAGTCAGAGACAACCTGTCCATCAGCGCCGGCGCGAGCCGATCTTTTTTCGCTTTTTTAATATCCAGCGCGTTAGCCTTGAGAATAGCGGCCGTATTTTCACGCAAACAACGCGCCATAGTTTTAAGCGCGCGGTTTTTCACCGCAGAATTCAAAAGAGCCACCCGCCGCGAGACCAGTTTTGCCCGTCTAGCTTTTTGCAATATCTCGCTCATAATCTAGCCCAGAAAATCCCGCACTTCCCGCACCTTGACATAGGCGCTCTTGCAGTCCTCGAAAGCGGAAGCCAGCAGACGGTGGCGGGAATCGTCATTTTTATCAGCCAGCGCTATTTTTTTGGACAGCACTTTTTTTATAAGCGCTTGCAAAGCCGCCAGCTCATAATCGATCTTGGCCAGCATTTGCGTGTTTTCTTCTTCAGAGTAAACCGGAGCGGCTTCTTCTTCCGCCGTCGCCGGCTCTTCCTCGTGAACAGCGGCATCCTGCACCGGCACATAAGGCGCCTCTTCTGGAATATCCTCCAGCCCCAAGCCTTTATCCACCGGACGGCGGCGGATTAGTTTTTTCTTTTCGCTCACCCCGGCAGACTGCGCCGCTCCGGCAGCGGATATCGCGTCCAGATTCAGATTCTTGCCGATACTGCTAATGTCGACCATAGGTTTACCCCCGCTTATTTTTTCTATTATATAATAAACTGCTTGGCTTGTCATAAAATTCCTTATTTGTTATAGTTTTGCGGCTGTCCGGCCTCGTAGTTCAGTTGGTTAGAACGCCTGCCTGTCACGCAGGAGGTCGCGCGTTCGAGTCGCGTCGAGGTCGCCACGCGCCAATGCGCGCGGCACGCCTTCGCGGGCAAGGAAGCCCCCGCTCGGCAGGCCAGTGTCGGAGTACATAGTAAGTGACAGATATAAAGGATGCCATCAAAAAATATTTTGCCGGTTTCTACAAAAAGCCGCTGAATAACAGCGATAATCTTTTTGCCAAAAGCGTGCTGGATTCGCTGGGCATTGTCGGCCTGATCACCTATCTGGAAAACAAACTCCACATCGCCATCGAGCCAGAAGACATCACTGAAGAAAATTTTGCCACGATCGAAACTATCGCCGCGCTCGCGCAAAAAAAAATCCAGTGAAACCGTATTTGCTCCAGCATTTTCTGGAAAATTCCGCCGCGCAGTATCCTGATAAGATTGCGCTTAAGCATAAAGACCGCGTTTTAACTTACGCTGAATTGCGGCAAAAAGCTCAAAATTTGGGACAGGGTCTGCGGAAAAAAGGCGTGCGGCGCGGCGACCGCGTCGGCCTGTATCTCGATAAATCGCTGGAGCAGGTGATCGCCATATTTGGCGCGTTATATGCCGACGCCGCATTTGTGATCATCAACAGCGTCCTGCGCGCCAAACAGGTGCGGCATATTATCCGCGACTGCGGCGTAAAACTGCTTATTACCGAGGAAAAATATTTGGAAGAATTCGCGGAGTCCGCTGCGCCTAAAATTTACGGCGCGGAATTCACCAAACTGCTGGCGCGGGAAACTTCGGCAATCTTTCCGCAGAATATCGGCGAGGACATCGCCAGCATTATTTACACTTCCGGCTCGACCGGTTTGCCTAAAGGCATAGTGCTCACCCACCGCAATCTGATCGACGGCGCCCGGAGCGTCAGCAATTATTTGAAAATCAGCGCGGAGGAAAAAATTTTAGGGCTTTTGCCTTTTAATTTTGATTACGGCTTAAATCAGCTGACCACCTCTCTATACAAAGGCGCCACGCTGGTGCTTTTTCAGTATTTTCTGCCAAATAGTTTGTTAAAAACATTGGCCGACGAGGAAATTACAGGGCTGGCCGCCATACCGCCGATCTGGACTTCCGTTTTCGGCGGAAAAATGGCTGATGCTTCCCGCATAAATCTGCCCAAACTGCGCTACATCACCAACTCCGGCGGCAGGCTGCCGGCGCCGTTGGTCAAAAAGATTCGCCAAGCTTTTCCACAGACAGAATTGTACCTGATGTACGGATTGACCGAGGCTTTTCGCTCCACCTATCTCGACCCGCGCGAGGTTGACCGGCGACCGGAGTCTATCGGCAAAGCTATACCCGGCGTCGAAGTGGAGATCATCAACGCGGAGGGCAAGCCGTGCCTCCCGCGCGAGACCGGCGAGCTGATCCACCGCGGCGCCTGCATAACCCGCGGTTACTGGAATGATCCGGAGAAAACCGCTGAAGTTTACCGTCCCAATCCTCTGCTGCCGCGAGAAAATCAGTTCCTAGAGACGGTGGTTTACTCCGGCGATCTGGCCTATAAAGACGAAGAAGGTTATTTATATTTCATCGGGCGCAAAGACAATATGATCAAGACCGCCGGTTACCGCGTGTCGCCCGCGGAAGTTGAAGAGGTGCTTTTGCAAATCCCAGAAGTGCGGGATGCCGTGGTTTTCGGTACGCCGGACAGCGAATTGGGCTATCGGATACGCGCCGTCGTCACGGTCAAAAAAGCAGTCTCGCCGGAGCATATTATCGATCATTGCAAAGCCGCCGCGCCGCCGTATATGACGCCACAGGAAGTATTCATCGTTGCTAATTTTCCGCAAACTGCCAGCGGCAAAATAGACAGACCGCGGATCATCGAGAAATACCAATGACCAACCCCGCCAGATATATAAAAGAAATACAGACTCCCTGTTATATATACGATCTCAACGCAATCCTAGCGCGCATAAGTTTGCTGCGGAAACACCTGCCGGCCAACGCCGCGCTGTACTACGCGGTCAAGGCCAATAGCAATCTGCATCTGCTCAAAGCGCTGGCCGGACAGGTGGACGGGCTGGACATCAGCTCCGGCGGCGAATTCACGCAGTGTCTGCTGGCCGGTCATCTGCCGCAAAATTTCAGCTTTGCCGGCCCGGGCAAGACAACTGCCGAAATAGAATTGGCCATAAAGTCCGCCTGCGGCTCACTCAGCGCGGAATCACCGGATGACCTAAAGCGCATTGACAGCACGGCGCAAAAACTGGGGCGCCCCGCTTATGTCTCCCTGCGCGTCAATCCGGAGAAATTAAACGAATATTTTGCCCTAAAAATGGGCGGCAAGGCCTCGCAGTTTGGTTTTGATGAGGAAAGCTTAAAAACACCGCCCAAATTAAAGAACAGCCAAATAGTCGGCTTGCATATTTACGCCGGCACGCAGTCTTTGAGCGTCGAAGGCCTGAAAGAAAATCTGCAAAACACTTTTGCGCTAATGGAAAAACTAAGCAAAAGGCTAAAGCTACGCATCCGCCAGCTCAATATCGGCGGCGGCTTCGGGGTTGATTATTTCGCCGGACAAAAGCCGCTGGAAGCGGCGGCAGTCTGCCGGGCTTTAAGCAAAGAGGCTATCCGGCACCCCGCCTTAAAAATAATCCTAGAATTAGGGCGTTATCTCGCCGCGCCCGCCGGCTATTATCTTTGCCGAGTGCTCAATATCAAAAAATCCCGCGGTAAGACTTTTGTCATTACGGACGGCGGCATGCATCATAATCAGTCCGCTTCCGGCAATCTGGGGCAGATCATCAAGAAAAACCACAAAATCACCAACCTGACCAGACCAAGAAGCGCAAAGTTAAAAGTCGAACTTGTAGGTTGCTTATGCACGCCGCTGGACACGCTGGGCTGGGGCTTGGAGCTGGCCAGACCGCGCGTCGGCGATATTTTATGCGTGCATAATTCCGGCGCATACGGCTATACCGCCTCGCCGCTGCTTTTTTTAGGCCACCCCACCCCGCCGGAATATCTGATCGAGGGAAACCGGTTGAAGCTCATCCGTCCCGGCCGCTGTCTGCAGGAATTCAACTAAATGGCGGCCATTTTGCCCTACCGCGAAAAATATCTGGCCGCCTATCAGGATTTTGCCAGACGCAATTGGGGGCAAAACTGTTACCAGCGGAGCGCGCGCTATCTCCGCTGGCTGTATCAAGACAACCCCTGCCGAAATAATGAAAATCCTTTCCTGCTGTTAATAGAGCAAGAGCGAGTCATCGGAACAATGCATAAAATGCGGCTGCCGTGGCTCATCGATGGGCAAAAAGTCACCGTCAGTTCCATCCATAATCTGCTGGTCGACAGAGATTACCGCCGGGGCAGCGGGCTTATGCTCATCACTGCTTCGCTGAGAGACGAGACAAATGTGCTCTGCCCCGGCGTCCTGCCGCCTCTGAGCAAAGCGTACCAAATGCTACACTGCCAGAAAATAAACGCTCTCTGGTTTAGAAAAATAATCTGGCCGCTGGGGGCTAAAACCACTATTGCGCAGAGACTGGAGCTTCTGGACAGCGCGCAAATCGCGGCGATGATCAAAACGCTTAATAACAAATCAGGCTGTCATCCGCTCTGGGACGCGGAAATTTTTAACTGGCGTTTTTTACAGGGGCCAAAACATATTTTCTTATGGGCCGACAGCGCAAATTTTTTAATACTCTCCGCCGGCAGGCGCAAAGGCCTGACCGTGGCCAGAATTATCGACGGGCATATTGAGGACAAAAATTCCCCGCTCTGGCAGGACGCGCTGAACACGGCGCGGGCGCTGGGCGCGGTCGTCCTGCTCGGCTACACCGCGGATGAAAATCTGCGGGAATATTTCCTAGCCAAGACCAAACCGCGCGCCAAACACCCGCTGGTGTTTTTTTACCACAAAGACAAAAAAATCCGCGCAATGAATTTCAACGCTTCCGCCGGGGATTTCGGGCTGGAAAGTTTTTTAAGTAATTAAAATATTCCGCATACATTTTTTTTTCCGCATAATTTTCCCTAACTGTCCGACGGCCGTTTGCACCCAGTTCTCCAGCCAAGCGCGGATAGGCGCGCAGGTTAAGCAGAATATTCACCAGCTCCTGTGGATTTTCCAGCGCAAAAAGCAGGCCGTTTAAGCCGTCCACGATAAGTTCGCGGATGCCGGTCACGTTCGCCCCGACCACCGGCAGGCGGCAGGCCCAAGCCTGCAATATCGAGCCGGGATGCCCTTCATATAAAGAAGGCAGAACATAAATATCCATAACCTTGAGATAACGATAGACGTCACTCTGCCAGCCGGCAAAAACAATTTTGTCATATATGTTCAGCTTGACCGCCCAATGCTCCAGTTCTTGACGGGACGGCCCGTCGCCCACCAGCAAAAGTCTGGTTTCCGGCAGCCTGTCGGCCAGCCGGGCAAAGGCGCGGAGCAGAAACTGCTGATTTTTTTCCGGATAGAGGCGGCCGAGCGTTCCGATAACAATATTTTGGGCGGTAAACCGCAGGGCGCGGCGCGCGGCGGCGCGGTCAATTTTATGCAAATATTTCTCAGTTAAACTAATGCCGTTGTTAATCACGGTCACCTGGCGCGCCGGATATTTTTCGCGGCGGACAAACACATCTTTGACATTCTGCGAGACAGCAATATAACCGTCATAAGCGGCGCGCGCCATAAATCTATCTATCCATACTTTTATTTTTTTCTTTTTCAGATCAGGGCCGCGCAGATTGGCAATAATCCGCGGCACGTGCGCCAGCCGGCCGGCAAGGCCGCCGGTAATGATACAGGGATACAGCCAGTTAAGCATAATATCCGGGCGAATTTCTTTTAAGGTTTTGACCAAACGAGCGATAGTCGCAAACGGATTATGGCCGCCGCTGAGGCGGATAACTTTTATGCCGTGCACCGCCAGCAGTTTTTCAAAAGACGGCTCCTCGTCCAGCATACCGCAGACGTAAACAATCCAGCCTTTTTGGCGCAGAAAAACGGCTAGTTTATACAGCACATTTTCCGCGCCGCCGCCGGTGTGCAGAGAATAAATATACATAAGAATTTTTTTCATTCAGCCTCTTTGATATATTCTACGCATACGATAAAAAAACAGTTTCAGGCGGAACCGCCAAAAGCTGTCGTGCGCGTAAATACCAATGCGCGGAAAGACTAGCAGATCATCCGCGCGCGCATTGGTCAGAAAACCCAGAGAGTAGCCGGCCGCGCGCGCCTGCGCCAATATCCGCGCATCCGCCGCGCCGCGCGGATAGCAGACAGCGCTGACGCTTACGCCCAGTTTTTTTTCCAATATTTTTCTGGAGAGAGTCAATTCCCGCGCGGACACCGGCGCGTCCAAGCCCGGCAGTTCATAATGATTAAGCGTGTGCGAGCCGACCGCCCAGCCGGATTTCCGCAGTAATTTTAATTCCGCCCAATCCAGCGGCAGATCGTCATCCGTAAATTCCGCGGTATTCTTAAAGTCCCAGTAATACGGCTCCGCGCCGCCGATTTTATTTACAGTCACAAATAGCGTCGCCGGGATATTGTATTTCCGCAAAAGCGGCCAAGCATATTTCAGATTGTCGCGGTAACCGTCGTCAAAAGTAATCAGGCATACTCTACGGTTGAGCGGCTCCCGCCCGGCGACAAAACGGCGGTAAAAATCCTCGGCATTTAAGAACAGATATTTTCGGCGGCGCAAAAATTCTATCTGTTTAGCGAACTGCTCCAGACTAACCGCTAGAGTATGCCTAGCGTCCGGCAAAACGCGGTGATAGGCCAGCGCCAGCGCTTTGCCGTACTGCAGAGCGTTAAAACCGCGCAGGCTTTCTTCCAATTTCAAAACCAGCAGTAAATAAAACCAAAATAGATAGGCCATAACCGGCGCGCGGATAGAATCTTGAAAAAGACCGTAAATGCCAAAACCAATAAGACCCAGCGCCAGAGACCGCGCCAGACTGCCGGGAAGGCGGCGCAAACGGCGGCAAGCCGTCCAAAGCAGGAGCAACACGCCTAAAAAACCCAAAAAACCGTATTCCAAAAAATAACCCAGATACATATTGTGCGGAGGAAAAATATACAGCACTCCGTCAGCTAGAGCCTGATCGCGGATAACCGCCATATTTTCATAATTGTAATCACGCCGCAATTCCTCAGGAGTATCATACTGACCGCGCAGATTTACCCAGCGCCCGTCAATTTTTTTTAGTTTGGCGTTAATATGCCCGCCGCCCCAGCCGTTGAGAGGATGAGCGGCGATCTGACGCAGGGAAATCCCGGCCAGCATATAATGGTCGCGGTTAGACATATCATTACGATCAAAAAGCGACAACACGGTCTTTTGCACCGGCGGCAGCAGCAGGACAGCCAGAGCGGACAGCAAAATTCCCGCGGCTAAAAATTGTTTCCAGCACCGAGAACGCAGCAAAGTGAAAATAAAAACCAGCGCCAGCACGACCAGCAGCGCGCGGCTGAAAGAAAACATCACATTAAAAATCGTCAGCGCCAGCACCGCCAGCTGCAGAAATTTCCAGCCTGTTTTCTGCCGGTCAAACTCCAAAGCAAACCAAGACACATAGGCCGGCACAGACAGGCTCAAAAAGGCTCCGTATACGCTGATACCGGAAAGCCGGATAAACACGGAGCTGATCCGGTACAGGCCTCTGGCTTCCATTAAAAAATTTATGCCCGGCAGAACCGGCAGCCATAGCTGGGACATCGCGTATTGCAGAAAGCCGCACAGCAGCACCAGCGCATAACCGGCAAAAGCCGCGCACAGCAGCCGGTCAAAATCTTTCCGCGAACGCACTCCCGCGGCCAGAAAATAAAACAGCCCGACAAACAGGGTCAGAGACAGCGCGTCGCCCAAAGCCTGCGCCGGCAGATAAGCATCACAGACCGCCCACCAAGCGCCGGCCAGCAGCAAACCAAACGGCAGCTCATAGCCGGCCAAACGGCAGATCCACGGCCAGCTTTTTTCTCTA
>JAITIS010000038.1 GCA_031279305.1 Candidatus Margulisiibacteriota bacterium
GTTTCGGCGCGCCGGACACGGGCTTAATGGCGGTGCGTTTTCAGAAAGATGGCCGCTATAAATACGCGCTCAGCTGTTACAATCAATTCATCGGGCTGGAAAATTTTGACCTGCGCAAATTTGCCAGAATGCTGGACGCAAACGGCGGCGGGCACCGGGGCGCCGTGGGTTTTTTCTTTGACGGGAGTTTCGCGGAATTACAGGCGAAATTGCAGGATTTTATCCGTGACGAGCTGGGCCCGAATTAATTTTTCATTTAATAAATTTTTACAATCATATATAATGCGGGGCATAGGCAGGGGTTTTATGTCCAGAGCTGAGTTTTTGGTTTTCGGCAGTCCGCGCATCGAAGAGGATGATATTCAGGCGGTTAATGAAGTCCTGCGTTCCGGCTGGCTGGGCACCGGCCCTAGGGTCAAACAATTTGAAGCTGATTTCCGTGGGTATACCGGCGCGCGTTATGCTATGGCCCTCAATTCCTGCACGGCCGGACTGCATCTCTCGATGGTCGTGCTGGGCTTAAAACCCGGCGATGAGGTCATTACTTCGCCGCTGACTTTTTGCGCCACGGCCAATTCGATTATTCACGCCGGCGGCCGTCCGGTATTTGTGGACATAAACAAGGACACGCTGAATATCGATCCGGATAAAATCGAGGCCGCCATCACGCCGCGCACCCGCGCCATACTGCCGGTGCATTTTGCCGGCCGTCCCTGCGAAATGGATAAAATAATGGCTATTGCTAAAAAACATCGCTTAAAAGTGGTGGAGGACTGCGCCCACGCCATAGAGGCAGAATATCACGGCCAGAAAGCCGGGACTTTCGGCGATATGGGCTGTTTTTCTTTTTATGTCACGAAAAATGTGGCGACCGGCGAGGGCGGTATGGTTATTACCGACAATGAGGAATATGCCGATAAAATCAAAATGTACGGTCTGCACGGTATGTCCCGCGATGCTTGGAAACGTTTTTCCGACGAGGGCTTTAAGCATTATCAAGTGATTTTTCCGGGGTTTAAGTACAATATGATGGATATTCAGGCCGCCCTGGGCGTATCCCAGCTTAAAAAGGTGGAAAAATTTTACAGGCGGCGTCTGGAAATCTGGCATAAATACAATACGCATCTGGCCAAGCTCCCCCTGAACATCCCGGCGCCTTTTGCCCCCCAGACCAAACACGCCTTGCATTTGTATACGGTGACGCTGGACACCCGGCAAATTACCAGGGATAAACTTTTAGACGCGCTTATTCAGGAAAAGATCGGCGCGGGGGTGCATTATACCGCTCTGCATCTGCACCCGTATTACCGGGAAACTTTCGGTCACCGGCGCGGTGATTTTCCCGCGGCAGAATACACGGCGGATAGGATTTTGAGCCTGCCGCTTTCGGCCAAGCTGACAGAGCAGGATGTGGATGACGTGGTGTCCGCCTTGGAAAAAACACTGGGATGAGCAAAGCGGTAAGCATAATTATTCCCACTTACAACCGCCTGTCCTGCCTGCAGAAAACGCTGGCCTCGCTCAAAGGCCAGACTTTCCCGGATTTTGAGGTCATCGTCTCGGATGACGGCAGCACGGACGGCACGGCTGCCCTAAAAACAAAATATCCTTTTGACTTAAAAATTATTTCACAGGCCAATTCCGGCCGCGCCGCCGCGCGCAACCGCGGTTTTGAGCAGGCGCAGGGGGGTATAATTATTTTCATCGATGATCATATTATTCTCGATAAAAACTTTGTGGCGGAGCATTATCATACCCACCAAAAATTTGCGGCCAAAGGCGTCGGCGTGGTGCGCGGCAGGGTGGAGTATGTCGCCAAACCGGAAAACGCGCCCCGCAATCCCCCGCGCCTGAAAAAAAATCCCCGTAAATTTAACGAAAATTCTCCGTTTGTAAATTTCATCACGAACAATATTTCCGTCACGCGCGAGGCGCTGGAATTAACCGGCGGTTTTGATCCGGATTTCACGGAATACGGTTTTCAGGATCAGGAATTGGGCTACCGCATCCGCCAGCGCGGCATCAAATACAAAGTAAATCCCAAGGCGGCGGGTTACATTTTTAGCGTGTATGACGGCGGCGTTTCAGAAACTTTAGAAAAACGCCTGGATAAATTCCGGCAGGCCGGGCGTTCGGCCGTGCTTTTTTCTCGCAAACATTACTGGGGCGGTTTACAGCTGGGCGTAAATTTATTTAACGTTTTTCTAAATGCGGTTTTTTCTCTGAACAATGATTGGTTGTTGCGTATTTGCCGCCAAAAAATCGCCTCTAGCCGGGAAAAACCAGAAAAAGAATACTGGCTGGCCAGAGCCAGGCAGGTGATGTTTCTCAAAGGCCTGCGGGAAGGTTTTGACAAATATCCGGCCAATAAATACCAGCCCCTCAGCGGCAAAAAGGCCGTAATGCTGGTCTCCCACCAGAGCGATCTATCCGGCGCGCCGATCTCGCTGGTCATTCTGGCCAACCGCCTGAAAGAACGCGGTTATTATCCTATTCTGGTGCTGCCCCGTTCCGGCCCCGTCGAACAAAAAATAGATTTGAGCGCGGTGCGCCTGCTCAAGCTCAACCGCCGCTTTTTTCTGCGCGCCAAACTGGCGGCCTATATCCGCTATTACCGGCCGGCTGTATTGCACGCCAATACTTTTTTGACTGAATACGCGCTGGATGCCGCCCGGGAGTTTGGCGTTAAGACGGTAATGCACGTCCGCGAGGATCTGACGCCGTATCCGCAGATCGCCAAAAGGCTTTTGCGCAAGGCCGACCGGATTATTCTGATCTCGAATAGCATGGTGCAGAATTTTGACAGCGATCCAACGCGGCTGGAGGTGGTTTACAATGCGGTGGAATATCTGCCGTCTTCCGCGGAATTGGCCGCGCGGCCGCCGGAAGAACCCCACAGCCTGCTGTATATCGGCTCCATAGAAAAACGCAAAGGCCTCCGGGAGCTGGCGCAGGCCGTGGAAATAATTTATCAGCAGAATAAAAGAGTGGCCTTGACCGTCATAGGAAAAGTTATTGCCGCGGAAAAAAATTATTTAAGAAATATTCAGAGTTTTGCGCGCCGGAAAGGGCTAGCGGTAATTTTTGCCGGAGCCGCCGCCAATCCCGCCGAATATATCGATAAAACCTCGCTGGTAGTGGTGCCGAGCCTGAGCGAGCCGTTTGGGCGGGTGATTATTGAGGCTATGTCCCGCAAAAAACTGGTGGTGGCCACTATGGCCGGCGGCATACCGGAGATCATCGAACAGTACCGCTCTGGTTTTCTGGTGCATCCGGGCGATCCGCAGGAGCTGGCCAAGATGATTATGTACGTTTGGAGCAAACCCGACGAGCAAAAAGAACTGGTGCGCGAAAAGGCTTACAAAACCGTGGCCGAACGTTTCCTGCCGGACAGGCATGCGGATAACATAGTGGAAATTTACCGGAGAATGTTAGATTGAAAATAGTCCACGACATCACCAAGCCGGAGGCTATAAAAAAAGCGCTGGTCACGACATCTGGATTGTATTTTATTTCCAAAGCCGCCGGGTATCTCAAAAATTTTGCCATCGCCGCATTCTTGGGTTTTAGTTACCAAACTGACGCGTTCTTTTTTGCGGTGGGCATCATCGGCATATTCAGCATTTTTTCCAATGCTTTTGACTCGGTGGGCATCCCGTACCTAGTCCGCGCTAAGCAAAAAGGGACGCAGGTTTTCAGCAAAATAACCGGACAGCTGCTGGGCATAGACCTGTTTGTCGCTGTCATTGTTTCACTGATAACGCTGGCGGCTATTCCCCTGCTGGTGCGGGCCGGCTGGGGATTTTCGCCGGAAACCAGACAGATGTTTTCCGCAATGATGTGGATAATGTTTCCGACGGTGGGCTTGAGTTTTCTTTATCATCATTTTGCGGCAGTCTTGCGAGCGCAGAGGCTTTTCACCGCGCAGACCATCGCGGAGCTGATCACTTCTATCGTGCAGTTTGCGGTCACCGCCGGCGGATTGTTTTTTTGCCGCAACCCTTTGACGCTGGCTTGGGCTATCCTGCTGGCGATGATCTTATCCATCGGCTGGCAGCTGCCTTTTGTGCGCGGCCATTTGCGTGTGAACTTGCACCGTGATGGGCACACCCGAACGCTGATCGCGCAGTTTCTGCTTTTCACCGCTCTGTACAGCGCTGGTTCCATATACGCGATGATTGACAAGGCTTTCGCTTCGTATTTGCGGACTAAATCGATCAGCGCTCTGGTGTACGGCTCGCTGATCGCTATGGTGCCCATCGGCATTATCCGCCTCGACGCGATGTTTTTCACGGCTATTTCCGAAAAAGCATCCAGAAACGTGGTTTTCAAATTTGTGCTGGCCGCGCTGGCGG
>JAITIS010000057.1 GCA_031279305.1 Candidatus Margulisiibacteriota bacterium
ATGGAAAGACAGCGCCAGCACAGCACCATCGCGATCTTTTGGCTCATTTACACCGCGCTGCTGGCGGGCATAGTTCACGGCTTTGCCCAAAGCCGGTCCGTGCCCGGCGCTGGTCAACACCAGCGCGCCGTCTTGATCAAATAAAAAATGCCCGTTGGTGTCCACCGGTATACCGTCAGCACAACGGTCTATAAAACAAATTTCCATATTGTCACTATCAAAAATCTTATCTTCAGCCATAGCATCTACGGATTTTTTTTGAGCCTTTCTCATATCATCATCCTTAACCATAACATAAAGCCGCCCTGGGATATAACTGTCATTTTCCTCGCACTGTCTGATCATATTAAGAATTTTAGCGGTAAGATAATTGACATAAACATCATAATTATGGCCGATTATACGCAAAGCATAGATCATCGCTTTGGGCAGCTGGCCGTTCTCACGCAGCACTTCGTCCGCCAGTATCCGCAGATCGTTGGTTAAAATTCCTTCATTAGTTATTTCCAGTTCCCGGATATTGCCTCTGGACAGAGAAAACCAATGGGCCGGAAAATCCAGCGCCTCTTTTAAGCCATTTACGCCTTTTTCCAGCACTGGTTTAATGTCTTTGTACTTCTTATTACCCGCCATTTCTTTCAAAAAATTATCATCAATATATGTCTGACTGCAATCTTTAAGATTGTCTTGCAGAGCCTTAAAAATCAGCAAAAACCGGCTGGCATCGCCGCCGGCCAAAACAAATTCGCTTGGCGGCCGTTTCATCTTTTCGGTATACACTAAGGCGGCGTCAGCGTCTATATCTTTAAGTTTTTCCGGATCGTCTTCCCGTACGGGATAGCCAAGCAAATGTCCGTTGATAAAAGCAGCTTTAGCTTCCGCTTCGGGACGCACCTCCAAGTCAAAGCCTTTGTCCAGCCCCAGCAGCACGGGCAGGCGGCGTTTATTAGTGTCAAAATCCACCACAGAAACAGGCGTCGATTTGCCGTCAAAATCCACGGTCATATTATTGACCGCCAGTATGTATTTATACATTATGGGCAGCGGTATTTTTTTGGACTCGAAATATTCATTCACTTCCGTCAAGGCGCTCTTAAAGGCATTGTCGCCGGGAACGTCAAGATATTGTCTCTGTAAACCGCTAGCCACGTGGCTGCCAGCAAAAGCCTCATCTGCTTTTTGTATATTATCCAAATAAATACCATCATCCTGCCGGATAAGATTAATATCAGGATATGTCCGGAATACATCCGCAATAGCCGAACATATGGCTCTATGCATTGTTTCAGCTTTCCAAGGAATTCCAAATGGATTGCTTTCTCCAAATCCATATAATTTTCTTAAAAGCATAATGCCTCCTTAAAAATTCTCTCCTGCTAATAAATCGCAACTTGCCGCAAACTGTTGCAGCATTTCAGATAAATTCTGCATAAATTTTTCTCAAAACTTCAGTCTTTTCAGCCTTTGCGCCGCTGCGTCAATATCCCCGTGCCGACCAAACGCGCTGAAGCGGATAAAGCTTTCGCCGGCAGGGCCGAAACCGGCGCCCGGCGTGGTCACGACATAGGCTTCGTTCAAGATTTTTTCAAACACATCCCAGGATTTTTGTCCCGGAAAATGCGCCCAGATATAGGGAGAATTCACGCCGCCATAGGCCTGAATGCCTGTCTGGCGCAGCCCCTCAAGAATAAGCTTAGCGTTGTCCTGGTAATAAGCCACGAGATTTTGGGTTTCCCGGCGGCCGGCGGGGGTCAGGGCGGCCAGACCGCCGCGCTGGGCAATATTGGACGCGCCGTTAAACAAGGTATTGATAATCCGCAGCCAGTCCGGCAGCGCTGGTCGGCCGTCTTCAAATTTTAATTTTTGCGGCACGACGCACCAGCCCAGACGCACGCCGGTAAAGCCGATCGATTTAGAGAAAGAATTGACCTCGACAGCAACCTCGTCCGCGCCGGGTATTTCATAAATACTCCGCGGCAGATTTTGCTCCACGATAAATTCGCTGTACGCCGCGTCAAAAATGATGATGGATTTATTTTGCCGGGCAAAAGCGACCAGCTCGGCCAGCTGGGTTTTAGTCGCCGCCGCGCCGGTCGGATTATTCGGCGAACAAAAATAAATTAGGTCGGCGCGTTTCAACCCGCCTAGGTCCGGGAAAAAATCATTTTCCGGCCGACAGGGCATATATTGCAGGCCGCCGCCCGCGCCAGCGATGAGCGAGCCGTCCACATAAACCGGATAGGCCGGGTCTTGTATGCAAACCGTTGCCCGTCCGCCAAACAAAATCTGCAGACGGCCGATATCGCATTTCGCGCCGTCCGAAATGGTGATTTCCCGCGGCGTTATCCGGCCTTTATATAAAACCGCGGCGATCTGCTCGCGCAGGGCAGATAGACCGGCGCTGTCGTCGGCATAGCCGGAATATCCGTCCGCCGTGCCCAGTTCCCGCGCAGCCAGCTCCAGAGCCTGCGCTACCGCGGGCGTCAGCGGTTCGGTGGTATTGCCGATACCGAGACTGATAATTTTCGCATCTGGATTTTTCTCCAGCAGCGCCCGGCGTCGTCTGGCGATCTCCGGGAATAAATAACCTTCTGACAAACCGGCAAAATGGGGATTGCGCTTGACCATTACAGCAAGATTTCTCCTTTGAAGACCTGAAAAGCCGGGCCGGCCAGCGAGATATGATTATCGTCTTCGTCCCAGTCAATAGTTAAGTCGCCGCCGGCCAGATGCACGGTCGCTTCCCGTCCGGCGCGCCCGGTCAAAACTCCCGCCGCGACCGAGGCGCAGGCGCCGGTGCCGCAGGCCAGAGTCTCTCCGGCGCCGCGTTCCCAGACGCGCATTCTGAGTTTGTCTTTACTTAAAACCTGCACAAACTCGATATTGGCTTTTTCAGGGAACAGCGCGTGTTTCTCCAGTTCCGCCCCGTAAAGATCCACGGTGACGGCGGACACGTCCTCGACAAAAATTACGCCGTGCGGATTGCCCATAGACACGGCGGTGATCTCAAAAGTGCGATCCAATACCCGCACCGGATTATTTAGCATCCGTCCGCCGGTAAAATTTACGGGAATTTTGGCCGGCTCCAGAACCGGCTCGCCCATATCTACCTCGATGATGTTGTTCTGCGGGTCCAGCACCGGCAGCATTATGCCGGCCAGCGTCTCGACGGAGATGACGCTTTTTTTCTCGTAATTTTCATACACATAGCGCGCGAAACAGCGGATGCCGTTGCCGCACATCTGCGGTTCCGAGCCATCAGCGTTGATGACCTGCATATAAAAATCGGCCTTGTCGGATTTTTTCACAATCAAGAGGCCGTCCGCGCCGATGCCGAAATGCCGGTCGCAGAGTTTCGGCGCCAGTTTGGCCAAATCAACCGCGCTTAAATCATCTTTCAGGGCATCAAATAAAATAAAATCATTGCCCAGTCCTTCCAGTTTGACAAAATTCACCGCCGCCCCTCCCGATAAATCACTATTTTATATTTCAACTTGCTTCCTGCCAGCGCGCATTTTTGAACGCGCGAAACCAAGTGTACTGTCTCTTGGCCAGATTGCGCGTATTCTGCTTGATGTCCGCCAGCATTTTTGCCCGGTCAATGGCGCCCCGCAAATACAGGATAGTTTCTTTGTAACCGATCGCCTGCATAGATGATAGCGCAGGGTCAATCCTCCGCGCAAGCAGACCCCGCACCTCGTCTAACAGTCCCCGCTCAAACATCCTGTCCACCCGCGCGTCCAGACGGGCATAAAGTTTGGAGCGCGGCAGAGTCAGGCCGATAAATTCATAATCCCCGCCCAATATTGAAGGGCGTCTGGACTGCTGAGCTGAAATTTTTTTGCCGGTTAATTTATAAACTTCCAGCGCGCGCGTCACACGAAAAACATCGTTGGCGTGAATTTTACCCGCGGCCTCTGGATCAATTTTTTTTAACTCGCCCCATAGCCATTCCCGGCCTTTCTCCGCGGCTTGCGCGCGCAGCCGCTGGCGCAGAGTCTCATCGCCGGCGGTTATAGGCAGCGCCAATCCTGCGATCAGCGCGCTGTAATAAAATCCCGTGCCGCCGCAAAAGATAATATTCCTGCCCGCCAGCTCGCCGCGCAAAAGGTTTTCCACATACCGCACATAGTCCGCCACGGAATAAGCGCGGTTCGGCGCGACCAAATCAATGGCATAATGCGGCACATCTTGCCTTTCCGCCAAAGTCAATTTAGCCGTGCCGATATCCATGCCCCGGTATATCTGAAAAGCGTCCACCGAGACAATCGCGGCGTTTTGTTTTTGCGCCAGTTTGACCGCATAGGCTGATTTGCCGGCGCCGGTGGGACCGGCGATAAGCGTAATTTTACGCATAACTTATTTTAACAGTTTTTTATTGTTATAATACCCGCGGTTTAGAACTAGGGGGCGCCTTATGTGGACAGGATTGATGAATAAATACCGGCGGTATCTGCCCGTCACAGACCGCACGCCGAATATCACGCTTAGTGAAGGCAGCACGCCGCTCATCCGGCTGCATAATTTCAGCGAACAAGAGCTGGGCGGACTGAAACTGAATGTCTATGTAAAATTTGAAGGGCTCAATCCCACCGGCTCGTTCAAAGACCGCGGAATGTTTTTAGCCATCAGCAAAGCCGCCGAGGCGGGAGCCAAAGCCGTGATCTGCGCTTCGACCGGCAACACTTCCGCTTCCGCGGCGGCTTACGCGGCCAGAGCCGGCCTGCAATGTTTTGTGCTGATCCCCGACGGCCATATCGCGCTGGGCAAGCTGGCGCAGGCGATGGTGCAGGGCGCCAAAGTCATCGCTATCGCCGGCAATTTTGACGACGCGCTTGCCGCGGTCAGAACTATCAGCGAGAAACATCCGTTTACTATGGTCAACTCGCTCAACCCCCACCGCATCGAAGGCCAGAAAACCGGAGCGTTTGAGATCTGCGAGCAGCTGGGACAGGCGCCGGATTATCATTTTATGCCCGTGGGCAACGCCGGCAACATCACCGCTTATTGGCGGGGCTATCAGGAATGGCAGGCCGCCGGGCAGATCAAAACTCTGCCGAAGCTGATGGGGTTTCAGGCGGCGGGCGCCGCGCCTATCGTGGACGGACATCCTGTTAAAGATCCGCAGACTATCGCCACCGCCATCAAAATCGGCAATCCCGCCAGCTGGCGGCAGGCCGAGGCCGCGCGCGACGAGTCCGGCGGCGTCATCGAAAAAGTCACCGATGAGGAGATCACGCAGGCGCAGTTAAAACTGGCCGCGCGCGAGGGCATTTTTTGCGAGCCGGCTTCCGCCGCGTCCGTCGCCGGGCTGCTCAAAAAAGCCGGAGAGGGATTTTTCCGGGGCGGCGAGACGGCGGTCTGCGTGCTGACCGGCCACGGCCTCAAAGACCCGGACCGCGCCATCGCCATAGCGCCGCCGCTCAGCAGAGTCAGAGCGGACAGCGCGGAGATACTGAAAATCATCCAAGCGGGATAAAAAGATCAAAATGCCAGCTCTTAAAATAAAATTGGGCCTTGGGCAGAGGTATTTTGACCGTGCCGTCATTGATAAAATACAGGCACATCCGCGAGTCTTGAAATTCTAAAGTAAGCCCCGGCTCGCTCGACCACCAAAAATCCCGGCGTTTCAAAAAATCCACGCGCCGCCAGTTGACCTCCGGCAGCCGCGGCGAGGCAAAACCAGTCGGATAAATCACATAAATATCTTTCACTATCCGCAGTAAGTCTTGGGCTACCCAAGGAAACCGCCGTTCAGGCCCGCCCGTAAAACGGTTGCTGTTGTACCAGTCATAACTAAATTGATAGCGCATATCCTTGCTGATCTTTTCGTAAACCATATTCATCAATCCGTAATTGGGCGTGCGCTGAATGATCAGCTGTCTGCATTTTAATTTCACGGCTTCCCGGCACAGCGAATGGAGCAGGGCCGCGCCGATGCCGGCGTGCGAAAAATCTGTGCGCAGAGAATCCTGACCGCGGTCGATCAGAAAAAACCACGGCAAAATCAGGGACTCAGCGGCCAGCTCCAAGCACAGCCGCCCGTTGCCCAGCTGTCTCTCCCCGCCGTCATAAAGACGGTATTCTCTGGCAGTCCGGTCAGAGCCAATCTCACGCCGCAAAAACAAATGGGTGTTTTTATAAGGAACTGGAATTATCACCGGCAGACTTTCTGCTATAAGTTTGGCGCGCATATTTCATTTTATCGTAACCGCCGCAAAATCGTCCCGGCGAAAAAAAGACCGGCGCTTCGGGGGAGGGAAAAACGCCGGTCTAGTTTTTTAGCCGTAAGCGGCGTCTCCGGGGGGAAGGAATTGATCGCTGCTTACATCAGGATATCGCCGGCAGTTTTAGAAAATTTCAGGAAAATAAATCGAAAGTTTCTGGTTTATTTATTGCATTTTTGTAATAAATATACTACAAAAATGTAATTATTTTAGATAGCCCTCCCTGCGCAGCAACTGGGCTTTGCGTTTGATGCCGCCGACGCCGGAGTAGCCGCCCAATGTCCCGTCGCCGCGGATGACCCGGTGGCAGGGCACGATCACCGGCAGCGGATTGGCGCCGCAGGCGTTCGCCGCGGCCCGCGCGGCGCGCGGGCGGCCGGAGCGCCGCGCCAATTCCGCGTAAGTGATCGCCTGTCCTCTGGGAATCTTGCGCAGTTCCCGCCAAACACGTAGCTGAAAATCCGTGCCGGTCATTGTGTAAGTTTTGCCGGACTGGGTAAAAGTAAAAGCGGTCATCTCTCTCCCAACGGAAAAAGTATATCATACCGCACACCGACAACCTCGATCTGGACTTTGGGCACCAAAAAATTTCCGCCGTCTCTGGTGCAATAAATCCGCGCGTGATTATCCTCCGTAAATTCCAGCCGGAAAGGCTCGTTTTTATTGGTGATCTGCCAGCCGTCATAATCGGTGCGGAAAAATCTTAATTCATAATAACCGCCGCGGAAAACAAATTTCGCGCGCACTTTAGCCACAGCGTCAAACACCTGCGCCCAAGTGCGCCTCTCCTCCGCCGCATAGCCGTCTCCGCACAACAGGCTATAACAGGGATCTCTATATTTTTTCTGCGCCAGATAAAGCAACGCGTAATTGCGCGTGTTCCAGATCGCAAACTGTCTGCAGCTCAAGCCAGCGGCCAGATTGTGCAGATAAGCAATAATAGCCGAGCCTATGCCTTCGCCGGTGGCGTCGGTTTGTCCGCCAAATATTTGCTCGTTGCAGTCGTGAATCTGAATATTGGAGAGCACCAATTCATCATCTCTATAATACCAGTCTATGCGGCCAGAATTTTGGCCGTATCTATGCACCAAATACTCCATATTGCCATCGCTGTAACTGCAGGCATATTCTAAAACCAGCGGCGCAGGTTCCGCGATTTTAATCCGGAGCGGATATATTCCCCGCTCCAAATCGGCGATCAATTTAGTCTGCATAAAGAATTATCGTAAATTAGGAAAATTCATTGCGGCTGTGGTTCCCCGACAAGGA
>JAITIS010000068.1 GCA_031279305.1 Candidatus Margulisiibacteriota bacterium
ATGTGACTTTGACTTTTACTGGCAGCAGTTTAACTATACACGGTGATTTAACCGTTACTAACAGAACCGGTGTAAAAATTGTATTTCAGAATAGTATTTCTTCTTTTGTTGTAGGGGGAGAAACTAATTTAAGCGGCAGGTCTGTAAACGGTGTGCAAATTCAGGGCAACGGAGGTGCGTTTCTTCCAAATGGTAATGTGAGCTTAAAAAACACCAACATAACTGGGTTTGCTAGAGCATTAGATACTACGCAAGGATCAAACATAAATATCGATCTTGAAAAAGTGTATTTACAAGGCTCTATATATTCTGTGTATCTAAATGGTGCGCCGACATTTAAAGCGAGATTCTCTAAATTTGTCTCCACCGGTACCAATAGCACAAGTTATACAATGGTCTGGAATTTCACAGGTTCAGTTGCAGCCCCGACAGCCGAGTTCTGTTATTTTTATAAAAACGCCGGCACTAATCATATTTATCTGGCTGGGTCATCTGCCACTCATTTGGGGACGAAGGTTTGCGATTTCGAGGGCAGTAATTTTAATGGTGGCAGTACTCCGGCAACTAACGCTAGCATAAGCTATGATAATAATCCTTATGCCACTGGCGATCCCATCTCCGGCACTATGACCTTCGGCGCGGCCGGCTCAGGGACAGCAGGCATTGACTATGACAAAATCATTCCGCCGAACACTGTCTTAAATATCGGCGCTAGTATCACCATACCGAGCGGCAAGTATATGCGTCTTGGTTATGATAGCTTGGCAACTACTTATCCCGGAAATTCGGAATTAAGAGTGGCCGACAATCAAAACATCACCATAGCCAGCGGCGCAAGTTTTCATTCTGAAGGTAATTTAATAGCGCCCAGCGGCACACGCTGGGGTTCGTTAATTTTTGAGGCAAGCGCAAATAGTCCAACCGTTAAAAACACTACTATCCGCAACGCCACTATCGGTATAGCAGATCGTTCTGACACTTCATATATTGAAAACAGTGAATTTACTCTTTTTGCCGCCGGAAGCACCGCCAATTATATAAACGGCAGCGGCACTTATATCAATAATAGATATTATTCAGCATTTCAGGGAACGCCGATAGAGATTGCCGGCGGATCGCCTAAAATAAATTCTAATAATTTCACGCTAGAAAGCGGGGCTCCTTTCGCGCTGAATATACGCGGCGGCGCGCCCTACATAGCCGACAATACCGTCAATGGCGGCGGGTACGCTCTCGATATCAGCGGCGGCGCGATCGGCGCTGGCCAAGTGTCCCGAAATATTTTTAATAACCCGCGGGTTAAAGTCGATAACATTACTGCAAATCTGGAAAACAATTACTGGGGCGCGGCCGTTCCCGCCACGGCAAATTTCTCTGGCTCTGGAGAGATCGATTATGAGCCGTGGTGGAGCACATCGACCGGCGCTGGCTCTACGCCCAGACAAGTGCCCGTGCCCACTTACATAGCTCCGGCCAATGGAGCTATATTGACCAGCGCGGTGGACAGAGTTACTTTTAGTATTGACGATATTGGCTATCACGGCGACGCGCCGCTGGAATACCGCTTAGAAATATCTCAGGCTGGCGATTCAACCTTTTCTTTTCCAAAATATTCCGATTCTGCCAGCGGTTATGCCAGAGGCTCTACGGTAGTTCATACTTTTCCCGCAATAGGAGCTAACGAATACGGCACTTATTACTGGCGGGTCAGCGTCAACAACACCAAAAGCGACAATGGCAACTGGGGCACACAGACAGCACCCTATTCTTTCACCATACGCCAGCCAATGTTAAATCTCCAGCTGACAGCCGATAAAGCGCAGGCCAGCGCGGGAGAAAAAGTCACGTATACTCTGAATTTCAGCAATACGGAAACTCCGCCGACGGATAAACTTAGCGTGGTTTTGACTGCCGTGCTGCCAGATGATGTGTTCTGGAACGGCACCTTAAGATTGATTACCCAGCCGGATATGGGCACCATCACGGTCAAGGCTTATTCCGATAATGGAGCGACTGCCCAGAAAGGCGCAACATATTCTTCTACGTCCGCCGCAGGCACTATTACTATACCTACAAATAGTAGCCCAGGGCTAAATATACCTGCTTCGGAACATCATACCGTGCGGCGTTTTGACGTGACCATCACCAAATTGGGGTCTGGTAAAGCCGGAAGTCTTGTTTACGAAACCATTGTAAAATAAACGTCTCCGTATAAATTCATATTTACGCGGGGACTTTTATTTATTTTTTACTCTGGTGTTCAAAATTAACCATTTTATCCCTTAAATATCCCTATTTTTTGGCATAAAAACTGTATTTTAATCCATTGTCAAAAATGGGGGGTATATGCAATGCGTAAATGGCGAATATTCCTAATGATAGCCTTTTGTTTTGCTTTGCTGGCGTTGAATGGCTGCGGCAGTGTGCAAAAAGCCACTGAGGATGACATAGAAACAGAAAACACTTTATTGCCTCTGAGCAATGCCTTATCCCCGATTGATGTGTCCATAACAGGAGACAAATGGGATGTTTTTATTGAAAGTTCATCCAATAATCTTGATCCGGGATCTAAGATAGATGTGTATTACAAATATCCGGGTGCCGCAAGTGAACTATTTGACGGAGAGATAAATCCGGCCAGCGGCCGGTTTTCATACGAAGTCGAGCATCCAGGCGCGCCAATATTTTATTTATCCGTCAAGAGTCCCGGCAAAAGGCCAAGCGGTTATACCCCTGTAGAAAATACTTACCATCAAAATTTTTAGTATTCCAGATCCCTCAGTTTATCCCTCAGCGCCGCGGCGCGTTCGAAGTCCAGCGCTTCCGCGGCTTTGAACATTTCTTTACGCAGCTGCTCGACGTACTCCACCAGCTTGAGCGGGCTTTTAAGCGGCGCTTTTTGGCTGAGCAGCGTTTCGCCGTCAGCGACGCTTTTTTTGATATTTTTCTTAATTGTTTCCGGCGTGATGCCGTGTTTTTCATTGAAAGCCATTTGTATGGCGCGGCGACGGTTGGTTTCCCTGACCGCCCGGTCTAGGCTGTCCGTCAGCACATCCGCGTAAAGGATTACCCGGCCGTTAATATTGCGCGCGGCGCGGCCTATGGTCTGAATCAGCGAGCGTTCGGAGCGCAGGAAACCTTCTTTATCCGCGTCAAGTATGGCGATGAGCGAAACTTCCGGCAGATCGAGCCCCTCGCGCAAAAGATTGACGCCGACCAGCAGATCGTATTTGCCGGCGCGCAGATCATTGAGTATGCGCACGCGCTCCAGCGTCTCGATGTCGGAATGCAGATAGCAGACCTTGAAGCCTTTGCCGAGCAGGAACTGGCTTAATTCCTCGGACATACGCTTGGTCAGCGCCGTGACCAGCGCGCGCTCTTTACGCGCGATGACTTTTTCCGCCTCGGCGATCAAGTCCGGCACCTGCCCGGCCACCGGTTTTAGCTCGACCCGCGGATCGACCAGTCCGGTCGGGCGGATGATCTGCTCCGCCACCCTGTCCGGACCGGCGCGCTTCAACTCATAATCCGCCGGCGTGGCGGAAACATAGATCACGCTTTTTATTTTGCCGGTAAACTCTTCAAAATAGAGCGGCCGGTTGTCGCAGGCGGAGGGCAGGCGGAACCCGTATTCCACGAGCCGTTCTTTACGGGCTTTGTCACCGGCGGACATCCCGCCGATCTGCGGCACCGTGACGTGCGACTCATCGATGACCAGCAAAAAATCCTCCGGAAAATAATCGAGCAGTGTCGAGGGCGGCGAACCCGGCGCGCGCATTTCCAAATGGCGCGAATAATTTTCGATGCCGTTGCAGTAGCCGATCTCGCGGATCATTTCGAGGTCATACAGGGTGCGCTGTTTGATCCGCTGGGCGGCCACCGGATTTTTCTCCCGCTCAAAAGCGGCGATCTGTTCCCGCGTTTCCTGCTCGATATTTTTAAGCGCGGCCGTCAGTTTTTCGCTGGCGGTGATGTAATGTTTACCCGGATACAGCGCGATGTCCGCCCACTGGCGCAGAGGTTCCCGGCTGGCAGGATTAAGCTCGGTGATTTTTTCCAGTTCATCGCCAAAAAACCGCAAGCGTATAATATTCAGCTGGTCCGGCGGCACCACTTCTATAGCGTCGCCTTTCACGCGAAATTTGCCGCGGCTCAAATCCACATCATTGCGCTCATACTGCATCTCCACCAGCCGTTTGATGACCGCGTCGCGGGACACCGCGGAGCCTTGTTTGAGATAAAACACCGTGTCAAAATATTCCTGCGGCGCGCCGAGGCCGTAAATACAAGACACTGAGGCCACCACGATAACATCGCGGCGCGTCATCAGGGCTTTGGTCGCGCTGTGGCGCAGGCGGTCGATCTCCTGATTGATCGAAGCGTCTTTTTCTATGTAAGTGTCCGTCGATGGTATATAGGCCTCCGGCTGATAATAATCATAATAACTGACAAAATATTCCACCGCGTTGTCCGGGAAAAACTCGCGGAACTCGCTGTACAGCTGGGCGGCCAGAGTTTTATTGTGCGCGATGACCAGCGTCGGTTTTTGGATTTTTTGAATGACATTAGCCACTGTAAAAGTTTTGCCGGAGCCGGTCACGCCGAGCAATACGCATTCCTGCGGCGCGGCGGCGGAGAGAATTTTTTGCAGTTTTGCTATGGCTTGCGGCTGATCGCCGGCGGGCTGGTATTCAGCTCGGAGCTTAAACATAAAATTTATTATATATACAGCCGCCAGTCTTGAGCAATATTTAGTTTTACGTTAAAATACCAATCCCTGCCGCCTTTGCGTGCGCGGCAGGGTATTTTTTAGCCGAGGTGGCGGAATTGGCAGACGCACTAGATTCAGGTTCTAGCGAGGTCACACTCTTGCAGGTTCAAGTCCTGTCCTCGGCACCACGATTATTTTTAGGAGGACCGCATTATGTCAACAGATGCATTAGGCACCACCGGCTTCGAATCAACCAATCTTGAGGAAACAGCGGCTTCTCCTGAAATAAAAGAAAAATCTTTGCAAGGCACGACTCTGGGCGCAGAAGCCCAGTCCGCCATAGAAGAAATCCAGCCCCAGACCGCCGCCTCCGCGCCGCCCAAAGAAGAAGATGAGTTTGAAAAACTTTTTGGCACGGTAAAAAATTATCAGGAAGGCGACATCATCAGCGGCACAGTCAGCCGGATCATTAACGGTTCTATCTATGTCGACATCGCTTTCAAATCCGAGGGCATCATCGAGCCGGACGAGATCAGCAACCGCGCCAGCGTCAAAGCCGTCGATGTCTGCCAGCCCGGCGATAAGATAAATGTCAAAATACTGCGGCTGGAAAACAAGGCCGGCAACCCTATCCTCTCCAAAAAACGCGCCGACTACGAGCTGGGCTGGAGTAAACTCAATACCGCCGCGGCGCGCAATGAGGATATTTTGGTCAAGATTACCGGCAAAAGAGACGGCGGCTTGAACGCTGATTACGAAGGCATCAATGCTTTTATCCCTGCCAGCCAGCTGGACAAAGAAGATCTGGCCAGATTAGATTCGCTGATCGGCACAAGCATTTACTGCAAAGTCTTAAAAATAGTCCGCAGCCGCAAACGTCTGCTCCTCTCGCATAAAGCCTCCAAAGAAAAAACATTGGAAAAACTGCACGAGGCCTTAAAAAGCATTCATCCCGGCGAGGTGGTCAGGGGCAAAGTCAGCAGCATCAAATCTTTTGGCGCGTTTGTCAACCTAGGCGAATTTGACGGCCTGATCCATATCTCCGAGCTGGCTTGGGACAGAGTGGCCAGAGTCGAGGATGTATTGGAGGCCGGGCAGGAAATCGACGTGTACGTGATCGGCATTGACGAGGAAAACACCCGCATATCTTTAAGCCTCAAGCGTCTGCAAAAAGACCCTTGGGAAGAGGCCGTGGCCAGCATCAAGGTCGGCGATAAACTGCCGGTAAAAATCACCCGTCTCGCCCAGTTCGGCGCGTTTGCCCAGATCAAAGAAGGCGTGGAAGGCCTGATTCATATCACCGAGATGTCGGATGAAAAACAGGTTAAATATCCGCAGGAAGTGGTGCAGCCGGGACAGGAGCTTACAGCCAGAGTGATTCGCCTAGAGCCGCAGAATAAAAAGATCGCCCTTTCTCTACGCGCCGGAGAAAACGCGCCGCCCGGCGCCGCGGCTGTCTAATATATGAAAACGGTCGCCTTAGTCGGCCGCCCGAATGTCGGTAAATCCGCCTTGGCCAATAAAATACTCGGCCGCCGCGAGGCCATAGTCCACGATCTGCCGGGCGTCACCCGCGACCGCAAATATTTCACGGCCAGCTGGTCCGGCCGCCAGTTTAAGCTCATAGACACCGGCGGCATCTACAATGATGACAGTCTCAACCGCAGTGTCGATTTTCAAAAAGATATTGAAGCGCAGGTGCGTATAGCTCTAAGCGAGGCCGATTTGATTATTATGGTGGCCGATGGCAAATATGGACTGCATCCGCTGGACAAGGATGTTGCTCTGCTCCTTCAGCGCAGCGGCAGGCCGCTGCTGCTGGCCGTCAATAAAATGGAAACCGCCAAACGCGATCTTGACGCCTATGAATTTTATGATCTGGGTATCGCTAAAATATTCAATCTATCCGCCATTACCGGCGGCGGCGTGGCTGATTTGCTGGATGAGACGGTAAGAGAGCTTAAAATAAAGCCTGACTTCACGGAAAAACAATTTCCCGTCCGCGTGGCCATAGTGGGACGGCCAAACGCCGGCAAGTCGTCCCTGCTCAACGCCTTGTTAGGCAAAGATCGTTCTATAGTTTCGTCTGTTCCCGGAACCACCCGTGATGTCATCGATGAAGAGATTATGCGCGAAAAAACCTTGTTTCGTTTTATCGACACTGCGGGCATACGTAAAAAGGCCAAAGTAAACGAAGATATAGAATATTTTTCCGTGCAAAGAGCCATCGACGCTATCGCGGACTGCGACGTCGCGCTGTTAATGCTCGACGCGGAAAGACTGGCCGAGGAACAAGACCAAAAAATCGGCGGCCTCATCGCGGATAATCACAAAGCCTGTCTTATCCTCGTCAATAAATGGGATCTAATCGCCAAAGACAGCACTACTATTAACCGCTATGAAAAGCTCGTCCGGCAAAGATTGAAATTTCTCGCCTACGCGCCGGCGCTTTTTATTTCCGCCAGAGAGAACATCCGCACTTATGACATTTACGGCCGGCTAAAACAATGCAATGAAAATTATCGTTTTCAAAGCACCACCGGCCGGCTCAATAAAGCGGTCGAAGCCTTGCTCAAACGCCATCCGCCGCGTACGCACAAAGGCAGGCAGTTAAAAATTTATTACGCGGTGCAGACCGGCACCAAGCCGCCGACTTTTACTTTTCACTGCAACAATGAAAAACTAGCGCATTTCGCCTACAAACGCTACATCGAAAACCAGCTGCGCGAGCATTACGGCTTGGTTGGCGCGCCGTTAAAACTTTTTTTCAAAGGGAAAGAACGGAAAATTCCGCCGCGATAATTTCCGCTATGTTTTTATAATCATATTTTTCTCCCAGACGCTCTTGAATATTCTCCGCCGAGCGTTTTAATTTGGCCAAATCCGCAAATTCCGCAAAAACAGCCAGCGGCGGCTCCAGAGGCAGAGAACCGTGCTGGAGCAGGGCGCGCCGGCCGCGTTTCTGCGCGGAGCCTATGAGTTTTTTGCCGTTGACGACTACTTCATATTTTGCGGGTCTGGCGAAACAAATATCCCGCGCATAACCACCGTCAAACCGAGATCTAGCGGCCAGTTCAGCGTTGATGCCGATTTTTTTTAGCGCCTTAATAAAAATCTCCGAAATAAAATTACAGGAGGGAAGCAGGCCTTGGGGCAAAACAGCCAGCGGCGCAGTCAGACAATAAGTCAATTCATTCGGCTGGTGAAAAACCAAACCACCGCCGGTAATTCTTCCGGCGGTTTGGATGCCGAGTTTTTCCGCTTTTTCGTTAATGCCTAATTTTTCCGGATTTTGCGCGTAGCCGTAGGTAATAGCCGGCGCCTGCCACGAATAAAATCTTAAGCTAACCGGCGAATATTGAGCATTTTCCGCCGCCGTGAATAATTCCTCGTCCGCGCGCATATTGCCAGCAGCAGAAGCGGGGGGGTCAATCTTAATATTCATCCACGGAGATGATGCCGATAGACTGCACTTTTATCTGCGGGACGATCTCATTGTAGGACAGCACCACGATATTCGGATAATTACGCTCCGTAAAGCGCTTGAAATGCGGACGCAGACGCGGCGAGCACAGCACGATGACCGGGCTGTTGATTTTCTTGAAATACGGCATATATTCCTGCAGCTGGGCAAGTATTTTCTCGCCCACCGAGGGATCGATAGCGAGGAAAGACCCGTATTCGGAATGGTGCAGTGAGCCGATCATCGTCTCCTCTAGACGCGGATCGATAGTCAGCACGGTAATCGTGTCGTCTTTATCCGCGTACTGCGAACAAACCTGTCTGGCCAGCGCCTGCCTGACGTATTCCGCCAGCAGACTGGTGTCGCGCGACACGTGCGCGTAGTCCGCCAGACGCTCCAGTATAGTCGATAGATCGCGGATTGATATGCGTTCTTTTACCAGCAACTGCAATACTTTGTGCACCTGCCCCAGCGAAAGCATATCCGGCACCAGCTCGCGGACGATCGCCGCGTTGGTGTTTTTGACCAGCTCTAACAGCGACTGCACGTTCTGGCGGGTCATTATTTCATCCGCGTGCTGTTTCACCACCTCGGTAAAATGATTGGCGATGTAGTCCACCGGCGACATCACCGTGAGGCCGGCTTCCTGCAGCTGCGGCAGAAAATCATCGACCACCCAAGCGCCGGGCAGTTTGGTCACCGGATCGACTGTCTCCTCAGCGGTGATGTTTTTGGCCGAGAGATCCTGCACCGACTGCGGCACATAATGATAATTGACCAGCGCCACACCGTTGGAAACTTTGGTGCCGCGTATCTCCACGACATATTCATTGGGCGGCAGGGACAGATCATCCATCACGCGCACGCCTGGAATCACAAAACCCAGTTCCTGCCCGATATGATAGCGGATCAGCGTGATGCGCTCCAGCAGCGGCCCATCCTGACTGGGATCGATGAGCGGCACCAAATTGCGGCCGGTTTTAAGCGCTATCGGATCCAGCGCCAGAGTGCTGAGCAGGCTCTCTGGTTTTTTCATCGCCTCTTTGGCCGCGTCATCGCCGCCGCCCATAGCCCGCCCTAGCTCGGCCATTTCAGCTTTGGCTTTGGCCCGGAAAATCAAAAAGGCCACCATCCCGGAAGCTCCAGCCAGCACCATAAATGGCGCGGTCGGCAAACCCGGTATGATGCCAAAAAGTCCCAGCACCATCGCGGTATAGGCAAAAGCCCGCGGCTGATTGCCCAGCTGGGTGATCAGGTCTGCGCCCAGCGAATCCGCGGAAGCAGATTTGGTCACAACCAAACCGGTGGCGATAGACACCAGCAGAGCCGGCACCTGACCGACCAGCCCGTCGCCGATAGTCAGTTTGAAAAAAATATTCATCGCTTCCTGCATTTCCATACCCTGCTGCATCACGCCGATGATGAGGCCGCCGATCAAATTGACGAATACGATCACGATGCCGGCGATCGCATCGCCGCGCACAAATTTATTGGCGCCGTCCATCGCGCCGAAAAACGTGGATTCTTTGGACAAATCTTCGCGGCGTTTTTTAGCCATATCGCCGTCGATCAGTCCGGCGTTTAGATCCGCGTCGATGGACATCTGTTTGCCGGGCATCGCGTCCAGAGTAAAACGCGCGGCCACCTCGGCCACGCGCTCGGCGCCTTTGGTGATCACGATGAAATTCACCAGCGTGATGATGGCAAAGATCACGCCGCCGACCACGAAATTGCCGGCTGTCACAAAATTGGCAAAAGCCAGCACCACCTGCCCGTCAAAAGCCGCGCCTAGTCCCAGAATCAGCCGCGTCGAAGAAATATTGAGCGCCAGCCGAAACAGCGTCATCACCAGCACGATCGAAGGAAAAGACAGCAGGTCCAGCGATTTTTGCAGAAACATCGAGATCAACAGCATTACCACGCCGCTGGCAATAGAAGTCACCATCAAAATATCCAGCACGAAAGTAGGCAGAGGCACAATCATCATCGCAATGATGAGCACCAGAGCGCCGGCCACGCCTATGTCGCCGCCGCGGAAAATATCCCGCAGTCCGCCTGTTTTGACTGGCTGATCGCCTGTATTCGCCGCTACCAAAGAATTTCCCCCTGTAAGATATTAATAATTTAACATATTTTCTAATTATTCACCACTGGTTTATTCTTGTTTTTAGCCTTATTGCGGCCTAATTTGTAGACGAAAGCCAGCACTTCGGCAATGGCCCGGTAAAGCTCCGGGGGCACTTCTGCGCCGACCTCGGTCGTGTCGTGAATGCGCCAAGCCAACGCTTCGTTCTCCACTATCGGCACATAATGCGCCTCGGCTATTTCTTTGATCTCCCGCGCAAACAGCCGCTGGCCTTTGGCCAGCAGCACCGGCGCCCGGTCAATCTCCGGTTTGTAGCGGATAGCGCAGGCTAGATGCACCGGATTGGTCACGACCACATCCGCGCCCGGCACGGAGCCTTTTTGTCGGCGCTGGGACATTTCGCGCTGTTTTTGCCGCTGCGCCTGTTTAATCGTCGGATCGCCTTCCAGCCGCTTGTACTCTTCTTTGACTTCCTGTTTGGTCATCATCGCGTTTTTGTGAAATTCGTGCCGCTGATAAAAATAATCAAACAGCGCGATCACCAGATAAAGCAGGCCGATTTTGGTGGCAATCTCCATTACCATTGTGCCGGTGAAAAGCATTATCGTAAAAGGCTCAAAAGCCATCGAGTTAATAACTGTGCCGATATATTTGGTAATAATGCTCAAAGTCACCAGCGCGACCAATATGATTTTGACCAGCGTGATCAGCACCTGCACCACGCCTTTAAGCGAAAAAATTCTTTTGAGGCCGCTCAGCGGATTTATTTTGTTGAGATCGGGCTTCATCGACTCGCCGGAAAAAAGGAACTGGGTTTGGAGCATGCTGACTATGATAGTCACCGCAAATATAGTGATGAGCAGCGTTAGAATGCTGGTGATGATCGTGGTGACCGAATAACCGAAAAGACCGGCAAAAGCGCCCATATCGATGTTGCGGGCGGTTGCAACCTGATTGAACATATCCTGCGCGAAACTCAAAAGCCTTACCCAGATTTTCTCGGCCTGCCCGGCAAAAGTACGGTAGGCCACTATGAGCAAAATCGCGGTGGTTACTTCTTTGGAATGGGCGACTTGGCCTTTTTTGCGCAGTTCCTGTAACTTATGGGGCGTCGGCTCCTCTGTTTTATCTCCGGACTCTTCCCCCACTTAAAAAGACCCCCTAAAATCAGGGTTATTTTTTGGCTTTGACCGGCTTCTTGGCCGCTGCCAATTTTTTCATAAATTTATCCACGCGGCCTTCGGTGTCCAGAATTTTTTGCTTGCCGGTAAACAAAGGATGGCAGGCTGAACAAATATCCACGCGTATTTCTTTCAGCGTGGAGCCGGTCTTAAACTGCGCGCCGCAGGCGCAGGTGGCGATCACTTCATTATAATTCGGGTGAATTCCTTTTTGCATATTTTCCTCTTTTTCTAAAAAATAACGTCTTCCGCCGGCCCTGCGCTTTACGCTGGCCGCCAAGCAAAATATTACAATACAAGGCCTTTTTTTACAACAACGCGCTTTTGGGGCGACTCTGCCGGCGGAGACAGCGAAATATTTTATACGGAGGGATTAAGCCTAAATTA